>JAJDZO010000252.1 GCA_022824605.1 Acidimicrobiia bacterium | reverse complement strand
AAGGCTGGCGGGTGTTGCAGCACGTCGAGGCGTCCGGCGGGATCGAGGCCGCCATCGACAGCGGCGCGCTGGCCGCCGCGATGGAGGCGAGTTGGCAGTCCCGTCTCGGTGCACTGAGAACCCGGCGCGAGCGGCTCACGGGTGTGAGCGCGTTCCCCTCCCTGGAGGGATCCCCGCCGACACGCCCCGACTCCAATGCGGCCGCGGACGCGGCGGGACTGCCGGTCAGGCGCCTCGCGGGGCCCTTCGAGGACCTGCGCGACGCCGCCGACCGGCATCAGCTGTGCACCGGCGAGAGGCCCCAGGTGTCGGTGGCAGCTCTGGGATCGGCCTCGGACCATTCGGTTCGCACTGCCTGGGTGGAGAACCTGTTGGCCGCGGGCGGCATCGAGGCCCGGGGCGGCGCCGGCGTGGACTCGCCCGTCGCGGCTGCCGCCGACTTCGCGGCGTCGGGCCTGACCGCGGCGGTGATCACCGGCACCGACGACATGTACCGCCTGCGGGGAGCGGCCACCGCCAGCGCCCTGGCCGAAGCCGGCGCGGCCTTCGTGGCCCTGGCCTGCGACCCCGACACCCCCGCCGAACTCCTTGAAGCGATGCAGGCAGCCGGCGTCGGTGAGATCTGGCGCGACGGCATCGACGCGGCCGCCGCCCTAGAACGGCTCCACCGCACCCTCGGCGTCTCGTAGCCGCGGTGGACTGCTAGCCGGAAGGGGGGCCAGGTGGAGGATCTGCAGCAGAGAGCCCAGCGCATAGCAGCCAAGCGCAGCTCGATCTGGGTCTACCGGTTCGTGCGGCGCACGATCATGGTGGTGCTCTACCCGTACTTCCGGGTGCGCCGCCGCGGTGGCGAGCATCTGGACATCGAGGGCCCGATGATCGTGGCCCCGGTGCACCGGTCCAACCTCGACACACCGATGATGGCCGGGCTTGGCCACCGCCGCTTGAGGGCGCTGTCCAAGGAGTCGCTGTTCTCCAACCGGTACCTCGGGGCGTTCCTGGCCGCGCTGGGCGCATTCCCGGTGCGCCGGGGCGCGGCCGACAGGGAGGCCATGAGGGAGGCGATCAGGATGCTGGAGGCGGGCGAGCAGGTCGTGGTGTTCCCCGAGGGGGGCCGACAGACCGGGCCCCGGGTGGAGTCCGTGTTCGACGGCATGAGCTACCTCGCGTCCCGCACCGGCGCCGTCATCGTGCCCGTCGGCATCGCCGGCACCGAGGCCGCCATGGCTGCCGGCACCCGCCTGCCGCGGCCGGTGCGGGTCGCCATGGTGGCCGGCCCGCCCATCCGCCCGCCCGAAGGCCGGATGACCCGTCCGCAGATGAGCCGCTTCTCCGAGGAGGTCCGCCAGCGCCTGCAGGAGGTATTCGACGAGGCCCAGAACCTGGCCCGCTGAGCACCCGGACAGCTCGCCGGTAGCCTCGGCGCATATGGCTTCCAAGATCACTGTGGGCGCTGACGGCGCTCTTGTTGTGCCCGACGAGCCGATCATCCCCTTTGTGGAGGGCGACGGGATCGGCATCGACATCTGGCCCGCGGCCAAGTCAGTGCTCGACGCAGCCGCGGCCAAGCACGGCCGCCGCATCGCCTGGCTCGAGGTCCTGGCCGGCGAGAGGGCCTACAACGAGACCGGGGACTGGCTGCCGGCAGACACCATCAGTGCCTTCGACGAGCACCTCATCGGCATCAAGGGCCCGCTGACCACTCCGGTGGGCGGCGGCTTCCGCAGCCTCAACGTGGCCATCCGCCAGATCATGGACCTCTACGTGTGCCTGCGGCCGGTGCGGTGGTTCAAGGGGGTGCCCTCGCCGGTGCGGGAGCCGCAACTCGTCGACATGGTGATCTTCCGGGAGAACACCGAGGACATCTACGCGGGCCTGGAGGTGTCGTCCGGCTCTCCCGAAGCGGCCCGGCTCATCGAGCTCCTCCACGACGCCTTCGGATGGGAGATCCGGGCCGACGCCGGGGTGGGCATCAAGCCGGTGTCGAAGTTCGGGTCGCAGCGCCTGCAGCGGGCCTCTCTCAACTACGCGGTGCGCCGAGGACGCAAACGGGTCCACTGGGTGCACAAGGGCAACATCATGAAGTTCACCGAGGGCGCCTTCCGGGGGTGGGGCTACGAGCTGGTGCGCGAGGAGTTCGCGGACGTGGCCGTGGCCTGGGAGGACTGCGGCGGCGACGCCGGCGACAAGATCCTGGTACAGGACACCATCGCCGACATCGCCCTTCAGCAGGTGCTCACCCGCCCCGCCGAGTTCGAGGTGATCGCCACCATGAACCTCAACGGCGACTACATCTCCGATGCGCTGGCGGCGCAGGTGGGAGGCATCGGCATCGCGCCCGGCGCCAACATCAACTACGTCACCGGTCACGGCGTGTTCGAGGCCACCCACGGCACCGCGCCCCGCTACGCCGGACAGGACAAGGTCAACCCGTCCTCGGTGCTGTTGTCGGGTGCGCTCATGTTCGAGCATCTCGGCTGGCAGGACGCCGCCGATGACATCATCGCCGCGGTGGAGGCCACCATCGGTGACGGGATCGTGACCTACGACTTCGCCCGGCTCACCGAGGGCGCCACCGAAGTGAAGTGCTCGGAGTTCGCGGCGGCCATCATCGACCGTCTCTGACCGACCGAGCGCCTAGGTGAGCGCTTCTCGCGAATGCATGGCCCGCCGGTCCGCGCCGAAGGCTGAGTGGGGCGAAGTGGTCGATTCGCGGTGAGCGCTTCTCGCGAGGGCATAGCCCGTCGGGGCTACCGGCTGATAATGCGGTCGGTGCGGGCCCATCCGTGGCCGCACTTGGTGGCCCTGATCGGCGCACTCGGCTATGTGGCCGCCACCGTGGGAACCGCATGGCTGCTGGGCTGGGTCACCGACCATGTGATCATCGCGGAGGAAGCCGAGCGTTCCGCGCCCGCCGTCGCGGCGGTGTTGGTGGTCGGCATCTCGGTGGTCAGCGGCATCTCGGTGCTGTTGCGCCGGTGGTTCCTGGCCATGGCGGAACTGCGCACCCAGCGCGACTGGCGACGAGCCTTGCTGCACCGCTACCTCGACCTGCCCCTGGACTTCCACCGCGGGCGCTACCCCGGCGAACTCCTTGCCCACGTCGACTCCGACACCAACACGGCCACCATGGTGCTCAAGCCGCTGGCCTACGCCCTGAGCGTGCTGGTGCTGGTGATCGTCACCATGGTTGCGCTCTTCGTCACCCATCCGCTGCTGGCTCTAATCGGTGCGGTGGTGTTCCCCGCCCTGGCCGTGATCAGCCGCATCTACACGCGCATGGTGGAGACGCCCTCGGCCGAAGTTCAGCGGCGGGTCGGCGAGGTATCGGAGGTCGCCCACGAGAGCTTCGACGGGGCGGTCGTGGTGAAGACTCTCGGACGCGAGTCCGTCGAGGTGGAACGGATGAGAGCCGCGTCGCAGCGGCTCCGAGACGAGCGCATCCGGGTGGGGCGGATGCGGGCCGCCTTCGAGCCGGCCATCGACGCCCTGCCCACGGTGGGCGCCATCGCCCTGCTGCTGGTGGGCGCCTGGCTCGTAGGGAACGGCTCGGCCACCCCCGGCGATCTGGTGGTGGCCGCCACATTGTTCTCGCTGTTGGCGATCCCGCTGTTGATCGTGGGGTTCTTCCTCGAGGAGGTGCCCCGTTCGGTGGTGTCGCTCGAACGGGTGGACCGTGTGCTGGACAGGCCCGTCCCGGCACCGACGGCGGCCGATCGGTGGCACCCGGCGGAGGGTCCGCTCGATTTGGCGATCGACGACCTTGCGGTCGGCTACGGCTCGAAGCTCGTGCTCGACGGGGTGTCGCTTCAGGTTCGAGCGGGTGAGACGGTCGCCCTCGTCGGCGCTACCGGCTCGGGCAAGTCGACGCTGCTCGAAACGGTGGCGGGGCTCAATTCGCGGTCGCGTGGCTCGATCAGGCTGTCGGGCACGGACCTCGACCGCATCGACCCCGACGTTCTACACGAAGCGGTGGCGCTGGTGTTCCAGGAAGCGTTCCTGTTCGCCGACTCGGTGGTGGAGAACGTCGACCTGCAGCGGGGCAGTGCCGCTGGGGAGGTGGCCCGCTCGCTGGCGTCGGCAGCCGCGGGTTCTTTCGTGAACGCGCTGCCCGACGGCGACGCAACCGTGGTGGGCGAACGGGGCGTCACCCTGTCGGGCGGGCAGCGGCAGCGGGTGGCGCTGGCCCGCGCCCTGGTGCGCTCGCCTCGGCTGTTGATGCTCGACGACGCCACCAGCTCGGTTGATTCGGTGGTGGAGAGCGAGATCCTCGCCAACCTGCGCCGCAACCTCGACACGACCGTTCTGGTGGTGGCGCACCGCATCTCGACCATCGAGCTTGCCGACCGGGTGGCCTTCCTCTCCGGCGGCAGGATCGTCGCCGTCGGCAGCCACGACGAGCTGCTGGCCCTCGACGACTACCGGTCGCTGGTGTCGGCCTACGAACAGGCCGCCGTCTAATGGCTCGGCGCGCCAGCCGGTCAGGCTCCGAGCCTCGCAGCGTCAGCGCCGCCGAGGCCCGGCCGGATCCGGCCGACGACGAGGAGGTCCGGGCGCTGCGAGTGCTGCGGCGCGGCATCGCGATGAGCACCGAACTGCGCCGGGGCCTGCCGGTGATCGCGGCTGTCGGCCTGTTCGCGGCGGTGGGACGGCTGATCGTGCCGGTCATGGTGCAGCTCGTCTTGGACCACGGCGTGATCGGCCCGCAGGGGTACCGCCCGGGTGTGGTTCTGGCCCTGTCGATGGCCGCACTGGCGTTGGTGCTGGTGGTGGCCGCCGCCAGCCGCTTCGCCCTGATCCGCCTGGTGCATATGGCCGAGTCGGCAATGCTCGGGTTGAGGGTCAGAGCGTTCGAGCACGTCCACCGGCTGAGCCTGTCCACACACAGCGAATCGCGCCGAGGCGTGCTGGTGGCCCGGGTGACCAGCGACATCGAGGCCATGGCCCTGTTCATGCAATGGGGAGCCATGTCGTGGACCATCAACCCGATCCTGATCGTGGCCACCCTGGCGGTGATGTTCTTCTACAGCTGGCAGCTCACGCTGATGGTGCTGGCGTTGCATCTGCTCCTGGTGCCGTACCTGCGGTGGATTCAGCGCCGCCAGATCGCGGCCCACGCCATCGTGCGCAACCGGGTGGCCGACACCATGGGCCATACCAGCGAGACGGTCTCGGCCGCCGCCACGATCCGGGCCTACGGCTACGGCGGAGCGGTACGGACCCGTCTCGATCGGGCCGTGGACCGGCAGTACAAGGCCCAGATGTCGGCCTTCAAGTGGTGGGCGCTGCTGCTCCCGGTGGTGGATCTAGTGTCGTCGGTGGCGCTGGCCGCCACCATCGTCGTCGGGGTGACCTGGAGCGATGAGTTGGGCATCGGCGCGGGCGGGCTGGTGGCGTTCGTGTTCCTGGTGCGCCTGCTGATCAGGCCGATCTCGGAGATCGGCGAGGTGTTCGACAACACCCAGTCGGCGCTGGCTGCCTGGTGGAAGGTGCTGGGGCTGCTCGACACTCCTGTCGATGTGGTCGAGCCGGACCCGTCGGTGGCACAGGATCTGCCTGCGGGACCGCTGGGCGTGCAAGCGCGGGGCGTGGCCTTCTCATACCGCACAGGCGGTCGGGTGCTGCACGGAGTCGACGTGGTGGTGCCCGCCGACGCCGATGTGGCCGTGGTCGGCGAGACCGGCTCGGGCAAGACCACCTTCGTTCGGCTCCTGGCCCGTCTTGCGGATCCCGGCGCGGGCGAGGTGCTGATCGGAGGAGTGGACCTTCGCGCCGTGGCCCCCGAGGCTCGCCGTCGCTGCATCCGCATGGTGCCCCAGGACGGTTTCCTGTTTGCGACCACCATCGAGGACAACATCCGCTACGGGCGCTCCGATGCGACCGCAGCCGATGCGGCCGCGGCCATCGACGAGCTGGGTCTGCGCCGCTGGGTGGACGGTCTTGCGGCCGGAATGCACACGCAGGTCGGCCAGCGGGGCGGTCGCCTGTCGGTGGGGGAGCGCCAACTGGTGGCGCTGGCCCGGGCCCAGGTCGCTGATCCGGGCCTGCTGATCCTCGATGAGGCCACGTCGGCCGTCGACCCTGAGACCGAGGAGGCACTGGCCGCGGCCATGGCTCATCTCACCGTGGGTCGCACGACGGTGTCGGTGGCTCACCGTCTCAGCACCGCGGAGCGTGCCGATCTGGTGCTGGTGTTCCACGACGGCCGTGTGGTGGAACAGGGCCGTCACGTCGAGCTGGTCGAAGCCGGCGGGGTGTACGCCCGGCTCCATGAGTCGTGGGTGGGAAACACCCGCCGCGGCGCCCTGCGCGGCTAGACGCGCGCAACCCGGGAACCGCACGGCCACAAACCGCTACCGGACGTCTCGGCCGTGGACGCCCAGGTTCTAGGCCTGCCGGCACCGGGTACGGTGGCGCCATGAAAGATCCCGTACGAGTGGCCGTCACCGGCGCAGCCGGCCAGATCGGCTACAGCCTGCTGTTCCGCATCGCTTCCGGATCGATGCTCGGACCCGACCAGCCCGTGATCCTTCAGATGCTGGAGATCCCCCCGGCCATGGACGCCCTGCGGGGGGTGGCCATGGAACTCGACGACTGCGCCTTCGCGCTGCTGGCCGACACTGTGCTCAGCGACGACCCCGACGAGGCCTTCGATGGCGCGCAGATCGCGCTGCTGGTGGGTTCTCGGCCCCGCACCAAGGGCATGGAGCGCAAGGACCTGCTCGAGGCCAACGGCGCCATCTTCACCGTGCAGGGCCGGGCGCTCGCCGCCCAGGCCGCCGCGGACGTGCGGGTGCTGGTGGTGGGCAACCCGGCCAACACCAACTGCCTGATCGCCATGAACAACGCCGCAGGTGTGGCGCCGGAGCGGTTCACGGCCATGACCCGCCTCGACCACAACCGGGCCAAGGCCCAGCTCGCGGCCCGGGTGGGCGCCACCGTCGGCGATGTCCGCAGGATGACGATCTGGGGCAACCACTCCGCCACCCAGTACCCCGACCTGTTCCATTGCGAGGTCGCCGGCCGCAACGCGGCCGCGCTGGTGGACGACCACCAATGGCTTGAAAGCACCTTCATCCCGACCGTGCAGCAGCGGGGCGCGGCCATCATCGACGCCCGGGGCGCTTCGTCGGCCGCCTCGGCCGCCAATGCAGCCGTCGACCATGTGCGCGACTGGATGCTGGGCACGCCGACGGGCGACTGGGTGTCGATGGCGGTCCCCTCCGACGGCAGCTACGGAGTGCCCGAAGGGCTGATCTCGTCGTTCCCGGCCGCCTGCGCCGACGGCGAATACCAGATCGTCGGCGGCCTGGAGATCGACGAGTTCTCGCGTGCCCGCATCGACGCATCGGTGGCCGAACTGGTCGCCGAGCGGGACACGGTGGCCTCACTCGGCCTCATCTGAGCGGCCGAGCGGCCGAGCGGACAGGCAGCGACTCGTGCCGGAGCTGCCGGAAGTTGCAGCCCACGCCGAGCGGCTGTCGGCCGGGTTCTCGGGAACACCGCTGGCCCGGTTCGAGCCGATGCACCCGGCTGTGCTCAAGACCTTCGACCCTAGGCCCGCAGCGGCCGCGGGCAAGGCGCTCAAGGAGGTCGGCCATCGGGGCAAGTACCTGCTGCTGCGCTTCGGTGAGAGTGACGGTGGGCATGGAGCCTCGGATCTGACGTTCGTGGTCCATCTCATGCAGGCCGGACGGTTGCGCCCCGACACCAAACTGGCTCGCAAGCCCCGGGGCGGCATGGCTCGCTGGACCTTCGACGACGGCCCGGCGCTGCTGCTCACCGAGGCCGGCACCGAACGCCGCGCTGCGGTGTGGCTGCTCGCCGATCAACCCGCCACAGCCGAGCCGCTGGCCCGTCTCGGTCCCGACGCCGACTCGATCAGCCGTGACGAACTCGCCCGACGCCTGGCCGCGGCCAGCGAGCGGGTGCACGGCTTCCTGCGCGACCAGTCGCATCTGGCCGGGATAGGGCGTCTGCTGGCCAACGAGATCCTGCACACCGCCAAGGTCTCACCCTTCGCCAACACGGCGCGCCTCGACGGCGCCAGCGTGGATCGCCTGCACGCAGCCATCACCACATCGATCGCCCGAGGCCTCGACGCCGAGCGGGAGCGGGCGGACATGGGTCGGTCCACCGACCGGCCCAACGACGTGCATCACCGGGTGGGCCAGCCGTGCCCGGAGTGCGACGACACGGTGCGCGCCGTCGAGTACCGCCGCTACCGGGTGGCCTACTGCCCGAGGTGCCAGACAGGCGGCAAGGTGCTGGCCGACAACACCACCAGCCGCTTCCTCAAGTAGAGGGTCCGCCGTGTCCGGCCAGGGCGGTGCCGATGACTTCCAGCGCCGGCCGGGCCGCCAGCAGCAGCCGAGGATCGCCGCTGATGTACAGCCGGCCCTCGGCGAAGGCGCGCTGCGCGGAGCCACCATCGATGGCTATCTCCTCGGCGGTCTCGCGATCCGACGCGAGGGTGACGATCTCCGTGCCGCGTGACTCACCGGCCTGTCCCGTCTTGGCCGAGACGCGGCCCGAGGCGATCCGCACATGCCAGCACTTGACCGAGCCGTCGCCGGTCGACACGCGATACTGCAGCACGAGAGCGACCGAGTCGTCGACGAGGCACTCCGCCAGCGTCGAGTCGAGCCACTCGACCCATGCGTCAGTGAGGAACTCGGGCATCTGGGCCGCAGCCGGATCGGCGCTCACCAGCGCAGGGTAGCTGCCCGCGTAGCCTGACCTGATGTTCCGTCCCAGCAGTGGCGACCTGATAGCGGGGGTCTCGGTGGCGCTGGTCGCCATCCCGCAGTCGCTGGCCTACGCCGAGCTGGCCGGCCTGCCTGCCCAGTACGGCCTCTACGCCACCGCTCTGCCGGCGCTGTTGGCCGCCTACTTCGTGTCGTCGAGACACCTGCAGACCGGGCCAGTGGCACTGACCGCCCTGCTCACCTTCGGGGCGTTGTCCACGCAGGCCGAGCCCGGCGGGGCCGACTACATCCGGAGCGCAGCGATGCTGGCCCTGCTCGTGGGCATCATGCGAGTGCTGCTGGGCGTGGTTCGCTGGGGCCGGGTCGCCTATGTGCTGTCGGAGCCGGTCGTCACCGGGTTCACGGCAGGAGCCGCGGTGGTGATCATCGCCTCACAGCTGCCCAGGGTCTTCGACGTCGACACCGACGGGCAGTTGCTGGCCGCGGCAGTGCGGGCCTTGGCCCGGCCCGACGAGTGGCGCTGGTCGGCCATCGGCTTCGGGATGGCGACGGTGGCGCTGATGCTCGGCGGCCGATACGTCCACCGGCTGTTTCCGGGTGTGCTCGTGGCTGTGATCGGTGGTGTGGTGGTTGCCGGAGCCGGCGGCTACGAGGGCTCCAGGGTGGGCGACCTCGACGGCGGTTTCATACCCTTGAGCTTGAACTTCGCGTGGTCGGAGGCGCCGAGCCTGCTTCTGCCCGCCGCGGTCATCGCTCTTGTCGGCTTCGCCGAGCCGGCGTCGATCGCTCGCACCTACGCCGCGGCCGACCGCCTGCCGTGGAACGCCAACCGGGAGATGGTCAGCCAGGGCGTCGCCAACCTCGCTTCGGCGGTGTCGGGCGCCTTCCCGGTGGGCGGCTCGTTCTCGCGCAGCGCGCTCAACCGGTCGGCCGGGGCCACCAGCGCCTGGTCGGGAGCGGTCACCGGTGCCTTCGTGTTGGCTGTGCTGCCGCTCGCATTCCTGCTGGAGGATCTGCCCACCTCGGTGCTCGGCGTGATCGTGATCGTTGTCGTGTTGCGGCTGGTGGATGTCAAGGAGATGGTCCGCCTGCCGCGGGGCTCGTTCCCGCAGGCGCTGGTGGGAGCAGGCACGACCTTCGCCACCATCGGCTTCGCGCCTCGGGTGGAGCGAGGCGTGCTGGTCGGGATCGGCCTGGCCATCGCGGTGCACCTCTACCGTGAGATGCAGGTCATCACCCCCGGCGAACGCAATCACGACACGTTGACGGTGCGTCCCAAGGGCGTGATGTGGTTCGCCACCGTGCCTCAGGTGGAGCGTTCGGTGCGTGAGGAGCTGGCGTCGGAGCGCAACCTGACTTCGGTGGTGATCGACCTGTCCGGGGTGGGAAGGCTCGACTATTCCGGCGCGGTGGCGCTGCGCCGCATCATGGTGAGGATCTCGGCCGCGGGGGTGAGGGCGGCGGTGGCCGCTATTCCCCCCAGCGCGTCGGCGGCGGTACGCGCCGAACTAGAGCATTACGAGACGTCGTGACACACCGGTAGCGAACGTTCAGAACGAGAAGCCGTCGAGCACCAGTCGGGTGTTCGTCGAGTTGCGCTTCAGAACGAGAAGCCGTCGAGCACCTGCTTGAGGCTGTCGGCGTCCTGGGAGCCGAGCACCACCCTTGAGTTGGTGGCCACGTAGACCATGTCGAGGTTGATGCCGGCGTCGGACACCATCCGTGTCAGCTCGGCCAGCTCGCCGGGGCGGTCCTTGGCCTGCACCACCACCACCTCGCGCTCGCGGGTGACGGTCGGTCCATGCGTGTTGGCCAGCGCTCGGTGTACCGGCTCGCTGTGCGGCACCAGGATGTGAAGTTCCGCCGACTCGCCGTTGCCCATGCAGGTGGCTGCCGCGATGTTGACGCCCGCGTCGCTGATTGCGGTAGCCACTCTGGCCAGCGCTCCCGGTTCGTTCTCCAATTCGATCACCAGGTCGCTGGCCAGAGTTGACATGAGAGCCGATCCTCCTCGGGTCGTGGGGCCCGGGGCGTGCGCCCGGGCGGGTATAGAGCAGCGACTGTAGGGCACAACGGTGCCGGTGTGAAGCCCGAGCCCCGTTGCCGCACCAGCCCGAGCGATCCGAGCCGATGCCTCGCAGGGCATGTCATAACGGCCAGGGGTGGTGCATGGCAGCGTCGATTCGAGGGGTCAGCCGCGGAGCATTAGCCTGCGGATGTGAGCACGCAGCCTCGACGGCGCAGGCCGCGACAGGCTGCGGCCTCGGAGTCGAGCGGACCCGTCCAACCACCGTGGCGGCTGCACCAGCGCCGCTTCGAGCCGACGCCGGTGGTGAGCGAGGACGAACTGGAGGCCATCCACGACGCGTCTCTCGTGGTGCTGCGCGACACCGGCATGGAGTTCCTGCATCCGACGGCGCGGCGGATGTGGGCCGAGGCAGGAGCCAGAGTCGACGGAGATCGGGTGCGCTTCGACCCCGAGATGATCATCGAACTGGTGGCCGCCGCCCCGGAAGAGTTCGTGCTGCACGCTCCCGACCCCGCGCGCCATCTGCCGATGGGGGGCCGCAACCTGGCCTTCGCGTCGGTGGCTAGCCCACCGAACGTGGCCGACCGGGCCGGTGGCCGGCGCACCGGCAACCGCGAGGACTTCAGGCGGCTGGTGATGCTCGGCGAGGTTCTCAACGCCATCGGTTTGCAGGGCGGATATCCGGTGGAGCCGGTGGATGTGCACGCCTCGGTGCGCCATCTGGTGGCCACCCGCGACCTGCTAACCCTCACCGGCAAGGCCCTCAACGCGTATTCGTTGGGTGCGCAGCGCAACCGCGACTGTCTGGAGATGGTCCGCATCGTGCGCGGTGTCAGCCATGACCGCCTCGAGGCCGAGCCGTCGATCTTCACGGTGGTGAACTGCAACTCGCCTCTGCGTCTCGACACTCCGATGCTGGAGGGGATGCTGCAGTACTCGGCCCGAAACCAGATAGTGGCGGTAACCCCGTTCACGCTGGCGGGGGCGATGGCGCCGGTGACGGTGGCCGGCGCGGTCGTGCAGCAGAACGCCGAGGCTCTGGCCGGTATCGCCTTCTGCCAACTGGTGCGTCGCGGGTCGCCGGTGATCTACGGCGGTTTCACCTCCAACGTCGACATGCAGTCGGGCGCCCCGGCCTTCGGCACGCCCGAGTACATGAAGGCGGTGTTGCTCGGTGGCCAGCTCGCCCGCAGATACAACATCCCGTACCGGTCCTCCAACGTGTGCGCAGCCAACGCGGTCGACGCCCAGGCCGCCTACGAGAGCGTGTTCTCGCTGTGGGCGGTGGTCGCCGGCGGCGCTCACATGGTGATGCACGGGGCGGGCTGGATGGAGGGCGGGCTGCAGGCCTGCTACGAGAAGCTGGTGATCGACGCCGACATGATCGCCATGGTGGGGGAGTTCCTGCGGCCCTTGGCGACCGATGCGGACTCGCTGGCGGTGGAAGCAATAGCCGAGGTCGGGCCGGGCGGGCACTTCTTCGGCATCGGCCACACCTTGGCCCGGTACCGCGACGCCTTCTTCAAGCCGATGGTGTCGGACTGGCGCAACTACGAGACCTGGGCCGAGGCCGGCTCGCCCACCGCCCTGGACCACGCTGAACGCCTCGTGGGCGAACTCCTGGCCGCCTACGAGCCTCCTCGGCTGGCCGACGATGTGCGGGCCGAACTGGACGACTTCACCGATCGGCGCATATCCGAAGGCGGCGTCGCCACCGACTTCTGATCTGTCTCATGGCCAGAGGTTGAGGCAGCTGCGTGTTTCGGTTATTCTGTGTGCCGTTCCAGCTGTCCGCGGCGGCGACGAACATGGAGGTGCCGGAGCGCTCCCCCGGTTGAAGGCTTACAGGTCGAGAGGGGAGCACTCCGGCGCTTCGCATCCTAAATGCTTTTTGAGCTGTTCTAATGCTTTTCATGACGCAAATTGAGCGCAAGCACGGATGGGATTGCGGTGTGGTCCGTGCGGGGCGTTGCGGCCGGGGAGCGGCCGTGGTGTACTTCGCGCCATGGGGCACCCCACCGGAGGCGGCTTGATCGACTTCACGTCGAAGGAGTTCTGGTCGGGTACCCGGCGGCCGCTGGAGCGGGCGACGGGCCTGCCGCCGGTCGCCTACACGGGCGACGACTTCTTCGAGACCGAGCAACGCAGGCTGTTCGCCCGAGCTTGGGTGGCGGTGGCGTCCGCGTCGGAGGTGGCCGAGCCGGGGCGCCTGCTGGTGCGTACCGTCGGCGCCACGTCGGTGCTGATCACCCGGGACCGCGCCGGCGTGCTGAGGGGCTTCATCAACTCGTGTCGGCACCGCGGTACCGAACTTGCCTACGAGGACTGCGCGGTGTCGCGGATGATCCGCTGCCCCTACCACCGGTGGGGATACGCCCTCGACGGATCCCTGGTGGCGTCCCCGCTGTTCGACGAGGTGCCCAGAGCCGACTTCGACCCGGCCGAGCTGTCGCTGCTGCCGGTGCGGGCCGAGGTCTGGGGCCTGGATGTTTATGTCTGTCTGGACGAGGCCACACCGCCGTTGGCCGAGTGGCTGGGCGACCTGCCCGAGCGGATGGCCGGCTACGGCTTCGACCGCTGGGTCGTCCACCAGAAGTGCACCTTCGACGTGGCCGCCAACTGGAAGCTGCTCACCGAGAACTTCCAGGAGTACTACCACCTCGGGTGGGTTCATCCTGAGCTGGCCAAGGTGTCTCGGGTGCGCGACCACTACCGCTACCAGGGGCCGGGCCTGTACTGCGGTCAGACCACCACCCCGGTGTCGAGCGACGAGCGCGGCGACTGGCTGGTGCTGCCGTCCGCGGCCGGACTTGATGCCTCCGATGGCGTGAGCGGCCGGTTCGTGGCGGTGTTCCCCAACCTCATGCTGTCGGTGCTGCCCGGTCACGCTTTCGTGATCCGCCTCGAGCCGTTGTCGTCGGGGGCCACCCGGGAGCACTGCACTCTGCTGCTGCCGTCGTCCACGCCGGCGGATCGCTTCGACGACGCCGCGGCCGAAACGCTCAAGTTCTGGATCGAGATCAACAACGAGGACATCGACATCTGCGAGCGGTCCCACCGCGGGCTGGCGATGGGCGGAGCCCCGCCGGGGCCGCTGTCGCCGCGCTTCGAGGAGCCGCTGCACCGCTTCCACAACATGGTGGCCGACTGCCTCACCGCCGATTCGCTGCCGGAGGGCTTGACGATCCCACCCGGCGACGGGCCCGACGACGGCGCCCGCTACGGATGCGGACCGAACCCCGCTCTGCCCGCCATAGACGTCCGTAGTTGGCCGGCTGCGGGCTGATCGGTTAGCTCCGGCCGTCGGGAGGATCGCTTTGAAGTCCAGCGCGCGGGTTGTGGTGATCGGCGGGGGAGTGGTGGGCGCCAGCGTGCTCTACCACCTCACCAAGGCGGGCTGGACCGATGTGGTGCTGGTGGAGCGGACCGAGCTCACCGCAGGGTCCACCTGGCACGCCGCCGGCGGCATGCACACCCTCAACGGCGATCCCAACGTGGCCAAGCTGCAGCGCTACACCACCGAGCTGTACGCCGAGATCGAGCGCGTCTCGGGTCAGGACTGCGGGATCCACATGCCCGGCGGCATCCTGTTGGCCGACACGCCCGAACGGCTCGACTGGTTGCACATGGCCCACGCCCGGGGCCGCTATCTGGGACTGGACAGCCGGATGATCTCGGTGGCCGAGGCGGCCGAACTGGTCCCTCTGTTCGATCCGAAGCACTTCGTGGGGGCGATGCTTGAAACCCACGAGGGCCACGTCGACCCCGCCGGCGTGACTCATGCCTACGCCAAAGCGGCCCGGATGGCGGGTGCCGAGGTGTATCGGGGCGTCTGGGCCCGCTCCATCGACAGGCTCTCCGACGGGTGCTGGCGTGTGGGCCTGTATGACACCGCCGACGGCGACGACTGCGGTGAGATCGTCTGTGAGCATGTGGTCAATTGCGGGGGGTTGTGGGCCCGCGAGGTGGGGCGCATGGTGGGGC
Source organism: Acidimicrobiia bacterium (assembly GCA_022824605.1). Taxonomy (GTDB): domain Bacteria; phylum Actinomycetota; class Acidimicrobiia; order Acidimicrobiales; family Aldehydirespiratoraceae; genus Aldehydirespirator. The sequence goes on along the minus strand of JAJDZO010000252.1, from coordinate 7,648 downwards.
TCGAGCTGCCGGTGCTGGCCATGGAGCACACCTACATCGTTACCGAGCCGCTCGATGAGGTGATGGAGCACAACCGGCGCACCGGTGGCCGGATGATGAACGTCATCGACTTCAGCGGCGAGATCTACCTGCGCCAGGAGGGCAACGGCGTGTTGCTGGGCACCTACGAGCAGGCGTGTCTGCCGTGGTCGCCCCGCCAGACGCCGTGGGACTTCTCGATGCGACTGCTGGCGCCCGATCTGGACCGCATCGGCGATTCGCTGGAGGTGGCCTTCGCCCACTTCCCGGCGTTCGCGACCGCCGGGATCCAGCGGGTGGTGAACGGGCCGTTCACCTTCGCTCCCGACGGCAACCCGCTGATCGGGCCGATCAGGGGGCTGCCGGGCTACTGGACGGCGTGCGCGGTGATGGCCGGGCTCTCCCAGGGCGGCGGAGTGGGCCTGGCCCTGGCCAACTGGATCACCGGCGGCGATCCCGGCTTCGACGTGTGGGCCATGGATGTGGCCCGTTTCGGCGATTACGCCACCGTCGGTTACACCAACGCCAAGGTGCGCGAGAACTACTCGCGGCGGTTCCGGATCACGTTCCCCAACGAGTTCCTGCCGCAGGGTCGGGCTGTGCAGACCTCGCCCATCTACGACCGGTTGGTCGACGCCAACGCCGTATGGGGTGACGGGTTCGGGCTGGAGTCGGCGCTGTGGTTCCAGGAGCCTGGGCTGGAGCCCGTCGAAGAGGTCACCTTTGGACGCTCCAACGCCTGGGACCGGGTGCGGGCCGAGGCGCTGGCCGTGCGGGCCGGTGTCGGCATGATCGAGACCACCGGTTTCGCCAAGTTCGCCGTGTGGGGCCCGGGGGCGAGGGAGTGGCTCGACCGGCTGCTGGCCGGGCGGGTGCCGATTCCCGGCCGCATGGCGCTGACCCCGATGACCAACCCGGCGGGCAATCTGGTGGGCGATCTGACGGTGGCGTGCCTGCCGGGCGCACCGGGGCGGGCCGATGGACCGGCAGCCACCGTGGTGGGCGGGGCTACCGGCAACGTGCGAGACGGCGAGCAGTTCGTGGTGTTCGGATCGGGTGTGGCCGAGCGCTACTACGAGCGCTGGTTCGATGCTCATCTGCCCGACGACGGCTCGGTGCAGTACCGCACGCTGGGGGCGGAGATGTGCGGGCTGGCTATCGCCGGACCGGCGTCGAGGGCCTTGCTGGCGGAGGTGACCGATGCCGATGTGTCGGCTCACGGGATGCGGTTCATGGCTTTCGGCGAGATCGAGGCGGGGTTGGCTCCGGTGTGGTGCGGACGGATCAGCTTCACCGGAGATCTGGGCTACGAGCTGTGGATGCCGGCCCGCTACCAGCGCTACGTGTTCGACCTGCTGTGCTCGGCCGGGCAGGCCCACGGGCTGGAGCTCTTCGGGCTGCATGCGCTGAACTCGCTGCGCCTCGAGAAGGGGTTCGGTTCGTGGCTGCGGGAGTACCGGCCCGACTACGACCCGTTCGAGGCCGGCCTGGGCCGCTTCGTACGCATGGAGAAGGACTTCATCGGCCGGGACGCCTTGGCGGCCAAGCACGGCGCCGGCGGCCCGCCCGACGGGAAGCCGGAGGCGGGCATGCGCCTGCGCACCTGGACGGTGGACGTGGGCACCGGACCCGACGCAGTCGACGTGGTCGGCGACGAGCCCGTATGGCACGACGGCGAGGTGGTCGGCTGGGTCACCTCCGGCGGCTACGCCCACCACAGCGAAGCATCGGTAGCCATGGGCTACGTCCCCGCGGAGCTGGCCGACTCGCCAGGTCGTTTCGAGATCGAAATAGTCGGAACCCGCCGCCAAGCCAAGCCAGTCAGCCACTGCCTATGGGACCCAGAAGGCACCCGCATGAGGCTGTAGCAGCCATGTAACTAAATGTCATGATATTGAGGTGCATAGGTAACTGCGTTAGCGTCGCGGTGTGGACCTGAACACGGCGGCGCAGATCGTGACGATGGCGTTGGCCGTGCTAGCCATCATCTGGCACCAGCAGCGCACTACTGACAAATTGCGCGACAGGATGGATGCATCCGACCGTGAGCACCGAGTTGGTTTGGACGAGATGAAGCAGCGGCTCTCCCGAATCGAGGGCTTGCTGGGAATCGGCATGCCTACGACCGCGGCGTCGGAAGCACCCGGAGCGCCCCTCGCCAACCAGCGTCCAGAAGCGTCCGCAGAGGACTGAGCACCGCCACCCCGCGCGTCGCCAACCCTCGGCGCTTCGATCGTTGAGCGCCCGCTTCGACTGGATGCCATAGGTCGTGAAGACCCGCTTGGATCCCGACATCCGAGCATCATGTGAGCGCCGCTGGGATCGACTGTGGGCTGCGGTGCGCCCTGTCGAGTTCACGGCCTCGGTGGAGCGGTCGGCGGGTCGACTGGCCCGGGTCCGCAGCCTCCGGGGTGACGATGCGGTGCATCTGGCCAGCGCGCTCGAACTCGGCATCGCTGATCTGGTCGTAGCGGTCTGGGACCGACGCCTCCACGAGGGGGCTCAGGCAGAACGCCTGGCGGTCGCGCCCTCAATACTGCCTTCCTGACACACGACAGCTAGTCGCCACGCGCCGTGCTGGCATGGATGGGCACCGACGCAAGACATGTGGCCAGACTGGCGCGCGCGTCGTCGACGGCGATGTGACCGCCGAGTACGTGGCGCAGCCCGCCTGTGGGACCCCTAAGGCACCCGCATGAGAGCTGAGCAATCCACTTACCTGAGCATGTCCAGCACGGATTCGGCTATGGCTTGGCCCAGCAGCGGCGGTACGGCGTTGCCGATCTGTTTCGCAATCTGAGTTCGTGAGCCGGCGAATGAGAAGTCGTCGTCGAAGGACTGCAGCCTCGCTCCCTCGCGCAGGGTGAGCGCCCGGTCCTGGAACGGGTGGATGCACTTGTTGGAGGCGGGGTGCACGAAGTTGACGGTGAGAGTCACAGCAGGCTCGTCCGGGTCGAGGCGCGAGTAGCACGAGGAGAATCCCGACGTGATCAAGTGTTGCGGCACAGAACTGATGTTCGAGCCCGAATGGCGGATGATCTCCAGCATGCGTTCGGAGTGGCCCGTCGCCAGATGCAGACTGAGGCGGTGAGCACGTCGGCGCCGGGCTGCCTGATAGTCGTTCTGCGGCGGGAGGTCGTACTGGTCTGCGGTCTTGCCCGCGGCGACTGGGGGGAGGTCTCCAATCGCCTCCATCGCAGTTAGCGCGTCGGGCAGTTTGGGCTCGTCGAACACGAATAGGCCCGGCTCGTCGGGTGGCGGCGGAGGCGCAAGCCGCCGTGCCCGGTCGCGCACCCCGATCGTCCTGAACTCACCTGCGTGAGTCGGTGAGGGGAACTTCGGTCGGGTGCCGTGCTGGGCGCCGATCATCACGAGACGCTCCCGCTTTTGGGGAACGCCGAAGTGGGCGGCGTTGACGATCCGCCAGTCCGACGTGTACCCGAGCCCGTCGAAGCACTCCTGCATCTGCTCGATCGTGGTCCCTTGATTGTGGCTGGCCAAGCCCACGACGTTCTCCATAACGAACACCTGTGGCCTGAAGTAGTTGACGTAGGCGGCGAACTCTTCAGAGAGGGAGTTCCGCGGGTCGTCCTCCATTGCGGACCGGAATGGCCGAATCGACGAGAAGCCCTGGCAGGGCGGTCCGCCCACGATGACGTCCACCTCACCGCGGGCTAGCCCTGTCCGGTGTGCCACGGATCGAAGCCGCACTTCTCTTATGTCCGCTTCCAGGGCCACCGCCCGCGAGTGATTGAGTCGGAAGGTCTCCACAGCGACCGGCAGCACATCGATGCCGTATACGACGTTGAAGGCACCCGTATTCTCAAACCCCTTCGAGAGTCCACCTGTCCCGCAGAACAGGTCCATCACCTTCATGCTCGCCATCCGGAGCCACCTCCATTCCTGAGAAATCAACGCTTCTGGCGAGACTATAGTCTCGCCAGTGGCTCCCGCGGTGACACCTACGATCATAAGTCGTGGATGCGACAACACCGGGGGACCCGGCCGACGAGGCAGCGAGAGCCTTCGCTCGCGCTGTGGGCACAGTCGTCGCCCGGCTCCGCGGCGAACGCGGTTGGTCGCTAGAGGACCTGGCCGATGAAGCGGGGCGTCACCGGACCTACCTCGGGCTGATCGAGCGAGGCGAGCGACACCTCAGCGTCGCGTCGGCGTTTCGGCTCGCCCAAGCGCTTGGCCTGTCTCTCTCGGACCTCATCAACCTTGCGGAGGCGCATGTCTCGGGAGCGAGGGTCCCGCTCCGATTTCCGCAGCGGTCCTCGCCGCCGAACGCGACCCGCGGAGTCGAGGCCGTACAGCAAGTCGCCGGATTGGAGGAGACCTGGATCCCATCCGCCATCGAGGCGACCCACGCGACGCTCGATCGCATCGACGAGCAACTCGTCAACACAGGGTCACTGCCTCTCGCTGAGGTCGTAGAACTCGCCAACCTGTCTGCGATCGTCGGCAACCTACTAAGGTCGGCCCTGGAGGCGAACTCCCGCGGGGTCTACAAGAGCAACGCCCCTCACACGTTTCCTGATCTCGTTTCGCAGTCCGGCACGCCCCAAGGCTTGGAGATCAAGATCGCCCTCGAAGGCAACATGCCTAGGGGCCACCTGCCCAAGCCGGGGGCACACCTAATTTGTCGCTATGTGCTCGCTGAACGTGACGGCACCTACTCCCGCGGGCATCGGGGCAACGTCGTATGGATTTGGGAAGCGCGACTCGGAGAACTAACCGAAGACGACTTCAACACCTCCAACACGCCTGGCGACTCAGGTAAGACAGCAGTGATAAGCGCCGAGGCCCTATACCGACTCACCTGCGTCTACTACGATGGGCGGTTCCGGCCCATCGCTAGACCCCGTCCTGGCCACGACTAGAATCAGAGGGGCCGGAGATCACATCCGATACCCAGGCTCCTGATATACCCCGGCTCAGTCAGCGACGATGTGGGAGGCGTAGGACTCGTAGTCAATTGCGCCCGCGGTTCCGAGTTGCTGGAGTCGGTGCAGCAGGCGTATTACAAAATAGCTGGCGCTTCGCGTAAACGTGGGGTGAGGGGTTGCTGGCATCGGTTGGGGTGATTATGTCACGAGGATGCCGCGGGCTTCGAGGTTGGTGGGGTTGGTGAAGCCGTGGGCGGTGCGGCGGAGGACTTGCAGCGGGTTGTTGGATGCCCTCGATTCTGGCGTTGGGTGGCCGGTTGGTGTGGTGTGAGGCGAGGATCTCGTCGGACCAGGCGATGATGGTGTCGACGATGTCGTGGTATTCGGGCAGTTCGCCGGTCTCGTAGAGGTCACAGAGCCGGTCGAGCGCTTCGAGGGCTCTGTGGTGGTCGTCGGCGAGGTAGAGGCCGTGGAGCTGTTGCAGTGCCTGTGAGCCGGATCGGAGCCGTGGGTGGGCGTCGAAGAGGGCCTTGAGGCGCTTGGGGTCTGTGTCGGTGAGGGTGTCGCCTCTGCGCAGCAGCGCGAAGCGGGCCCCGAACATGTCGGGCTCGAAGGCGGGTTTGGCGCCGGGCGGCTCGCGGCGCTGGAGGTCGCGGCGCACCGCGGTGAGCCCCGCTTGGAACCATCTGATGACGTGGAACCGGTCCAGCACGTGGCGGGCATGTTGCGAGGTGGGCGTCGATGGCGGACTTGTAGGACTTCGAGGCTTCGCTGACCACGACCTTGACGCCCCGGCACCAGCTTCTGTTCTGGGCGATGAACAAACCGCTGAGCGCGGCGGCGCTGCGGTGCTCGACCATGGCCAGGGTTCTGCCGGTGTCGCCGCACACGATGACGGTCACATAGCGGTGCCGGCGCCGCATTGAGGTCTCATCGACCAAAAGCACCCGACACCGGCGGCTTCTGCGGTGCTCGGCCACCAGCTCTCACTAGGTGCGCACCAGCGCCCCCACCACATGGGCAGCTGAGCTTGTGGCGGCGCGCCGCCGCGGCGACAGTCACCACGGTGGCGTCCGCGACAAGCCGGCGGGCCAGCCGCCGCGTCATGCGCCCCTCGAAGCCACAGTGGTCCTCCAAGAACCGCTCACCGCAGTTGCCGCAGCCGAACCGCCGGCGGTGCCACACCAGCGTCACAGCCCGCCCCGACACCTCCAGGTCGCGGATCTTACGCCTGCGGGTGTCATGAACCCGAGCGCCACAGAACCCGCAGTGCGGGCACCTCGGCCGCCTCACCGTGGACTCGACCTCCACAACCAGCTCGTTCGGCGTGTCAACCGCCACCGCGAGCACACGGACCTGGCGCAGGTACAGCCGCACCCCCATAACATCGCAAGCCATCGGGGCCCTCCTGGATCGTTGACGTGTACATCACCGATCCCAGCAAGGCCTCGACCCCTACTCAGAGACCCTCAACCACCCCGCCCCCCACAAATCCGCGAAGCTTCCAGATGTGAGGACGAGCAAGTGGCGTCCGTCGATATGCTGCGATTCGACCGCTGGAGAGGCCAGCGACGCTACGGCTGCCGGCATTGGAGGGCATCGGCGCGTGATCACCCTGCTGGAGTTCGAGTCGATCATTGCTGATCCAACGAAGCGGATCGAGGGCGACCTTGATTGGAGCGAACCAGACGATGTCCATCCGGCGTGCACGTTCCGGACACCTGTACTCTCGGATGAGGGCCATCCCCTTGAGATTGTGGGCCGCTGGAACCCGATGGCCGCAAAGCTCTCGTATGTGCTCCTGTATCGTGGGGCGGGCCGCATCTACGCTCTCGACCTTGGCAGCGCGCACCGCAACCCTGACGGTGAGCGTGTCGGCGAAACGCACAAGCACAGATGGTCAGCTCAGTTCCGCGACAAGGAGGCCTACGTCCCCGAGGACATCACCGCTGCGTGGGATCGCCCCCTGGAGGTCTGGCAACAGTTCTGCTCCGAGGCGAGGATCGATCACCGCGGCACGCTCGGCGAACCCTCTGTTCAACCACACCTGCTGTGATGAACCCCGACGACTTGTGCGGATCTCTTCGCGGCCGCCTCTCGACGCTGTTCGAATGCACATCGGCACCGCAGGGGTCCATCCGTGTGCGCACTCCGTTCATGTACCCGGACGGCGACATCGTCGATGTGTTTGTGGAGGAGCGAGACGGGAGGCCCGTCGTCACCGACTACGGCGAGTCATTGGGCTGGCTGCAGATGCAATCAGTGCGGGATCGGTTGACAGCGAATCAGCGTCAAATGGCTGAGGACGTGTGTCTCACGCTTGGCGTCGAACTGGTTAACGGGCAATTGACTCTGCGGTGCGATAATTCCTCCGCCCTTAGCGACGCTGTCCATCGTCTCGGCCAGGCAGCTGTACGCGTGTCCGACATCTGGTTCACGTTGCGCAACCGGGCAGTCGCGTCGGTGGCTGATGAGGTGGATGCATGGCTTCGAGAGCGAGAATTCGACTCTACGAGGAACGCACGGCGGAAGGGGCGGTCGGGACGCACATGGACGGTCGACTATGAAGTTACAGCCCAGGCACAGACTTCACATGTGTTCCTCCTGACCACCGGCAGTCAGGCTTGGGCTAGGCACCTTAGCGAGCGCGTGGTTGCCGCGTGTACTGACCTGAGTTACCTCACTTTTCAGCAGACTGACATCAGCTTTGTGTCTCTATTTGACGACACCGTCAACGTGTG
>JAJDZO010000087.1 GCA_022824605.1 Acidimicrobiia bacterium | reverse complement strand
GGCGATGCGGGCCCGGGCGTCCTCCTCGGACAGGCCCCTGTGAGTCACCAGGCGTTGGGTGGCCACCTCGACATCGGCGTCCACCACCACGATCCCCGCCAGGTTGCGGTAGCGCTCAGCGATCGGCTCACCGTCGGGGCGCACCAGCAGCGGGATGTCGAGCACCACGACCGCGCCGGGCGACTGCCGCGCGGCGGCCGCGCGGCGTGTGGCCATCTCCTCGCCCACCGCCGGATGGACGATGGCGTTGAGGGCGGCCAACTCGTCGGCGTCGTTGAACACCGCCTCGGCCACCGCGGCCCGGTCGAGGCTGCCGTCGTCGGCCACGATCGCAGGGCCCCAGCGCTGCACCATGGCCTCGAACACGGGCCGGCCCGGCTGCTGAAGGTCCCGGACGATCAGGTCGGCGTCGATGAGGACCGCGCCCCGCTCGACCAGCCCGGCGCCCACGGTCGTCTTGCCGGCGCCTATCCCCCCTGTTAGCGCGATCTCGGGCAGCGCTCAGGTCTCGTCGAGAGCCTCGACCGCGGCGGCGTCGGCAGCCTCCGGCCCGCCCTCAGCCGCGGCGGCAGCCTCGTCCTCGTAGTCGCTGTACTCCTCGCCGGTCTCGTCGGAGTAGTAGTCCTCCCAGGCCTGCTGGCCTTCGGACCCGCCGCCGATGTAGTTGCCCTCGTCGTCGTAGGCGTGGTCGCCGAAATGCTCCTGATACTCGGCTGCGACCACTCCGCCCTCGGCGGCCTGCTTGATCGACAGGCTGATGCGGCGCCGCTGCAGGTCGAGGTCGATGATCTTCACCCACAGCTCCTCGCCGGGGGTCACCACCTGCTCGGGCAGCTCCACATGGTGCGCCGACATCTCCGAGATGTGGACCAGACCCTCGATGCCGTCGCCGACCTGCACGAACGACCCGAACGGCACCAGCTTCGTGATGCGACCGTAGACGAGCTCGCCCACCCGGTGACCGGCGGCGAACTCCTGCCAGGGATCCTGCTGGGTGGCCTTGAGCGACAGGCTGATGCGCTCACGCTTCAAGTCGACCTCCAGCACCTGCACGTCGATGCGGTCGCCGGCCGACACCACGGCGCTGGGATGGTCGACGTGCTTCCAGGACAGCTCGGACACATGCACGAGGCCGTCCATCCCGCCGAGATCGACGAACGCCCCGAAGTTCACCACCGAGGACACCACCCCGCTGCGGACCTCGCCCGGCCTCAGGTTCTCGAGGAAGGCCTCGCGCTGCTCGCGCTGGGTCTCCTCCAGCCAGGCCCGCCGGCTCAGCACCACGTTGTTGCGGTTCTTGTCGAGTTCGATGATCTTGGCGTCGAGCTCGCGGCCCACGTAGGGCTGGAGGTCGCGCACCCGGCGCAGCTCCACCAGCGACGCCGGCAGGAAGCCCCGCAGGCCGATGTCGACGATCAGGCCGCCCTTCACCACCTCGATGACCATGCCCTTGACCGCCTCGTTGGCTTCGCGCTGCTCCTCGATGCGGCCCCAGGCCCGCTCGTACTGGGCCCGCTTCTTGGACAGGATCAGGCGACCCTCCTTGTCCTCGCGGGTGATGACCAGGGCCTCGAGCACCTCGCCCATGTCGACGACCTCGCCGGGGTCGATGTCGTGGCGGATGCTCAGCTCACGAGCCGGGATGACGCCTTCGGACTTGTAGCCGATGTCGAGAAGGACCTCTTCCTTGTCGATCCGCACGACCGTGCCTTCCACGATCTGGCCGTCCTCGACGACCACCATGGAGGAGGCGTAGGCGTCGTCGAGGCTGATGTCGCCGAGGTCGTCCTCGACGATTTGGCGGGGGATGTACGAGCCGTCCTCTGCGAAGGCACCCATTTCGGGGAGTGCAGGCGGTTCGAGGACGGCGGTGGCGGTGTCGGTCACGGTGTCTTTCCGGGCTGGTGGGTAGGGGTATAGAACCCCGTGAGGCTACCGGCCACAGAACCGGTCCGGTGTCAGTTCTTTTGTTGCCCGCTCGCCTTCGCGGCGCTGTCGGGTCGCTCAGTTCTTGGCTGCGGCCCAGGTGTCGGCCACCTGGAGGTCGACCTCGAGGGGCACCCGGAGCTCGAACGCGCCCCGCATCACGGTGCGGGTCAGCTCCGAAGCCGCCGCCACCTCGGAGTCGGGCGACTCCAGGATGATCTCGTCGTGCACCTGCAACACGATGCGCGACGCCAGTCGCTGGTCCTCCAGCGCCCGGTCGAGACGCACCAGCGCCACCTTGAATATGTCGGCTGCCAGCCCTTGGATACCGGCGTTCATGGCCTGGCGCTCACCGGCCTGGCGCAGCCGGACGTTGCGGCTCGACAGCTCCGGGATCTGCCGGCGACGGCCGAACAGGGTCTCGGTGTAGCCGCGGCTGCGAGCCTCGGCCACCGTGCGGTCCATGTAGTCGCGCACCGCGCTGAAGGCCTCGAAGTAGGCGTCGAGGATCTCGGCCGCCTCGCCGGTGGCGATGTTGAGGCGCTGAGCCAAGCCGTAGGCCTCCATCCCGTAGGCCAGGCCGTACGACACCATCTTGGCGGTCGACCGCTCGCTCACGCCCACCTCCGACGGCTCGATTCCGAAGATTCGGGCCGCGGTGGCGGTGTGGACGTCGTCGCCCGCCTCGAAGGCGGCGATCAGGCCCGGGTCCTCGGCCAGGTGGGCGATGCAGCGCAGCTCGATCTGGTCGTAGTCGGCCACCAGCAACTTGTGCCCTGGCGGCGCCACGAAGGCGGTGCGGAACACCCGGCCCCGCTCGGAGCGCACCGGAATGTTGTGGAGGTTGGGGGCGTCGGAGCTGAGCCGGCCGGTGCGGGCCACCGTCTGATTGAAGGTGGCCCGGATGCGCTCATCGTCGTCGACCTCGGCCAGCAGCCCTGTGCCGTAGGTGGAGCGCAGCTTCTCCACCTCGCGGTAGCTGAGCAGGTGGCCGACGATGGGGTGCTCGCCCCGGAGCTTCTCCAGGGACTGAGCGTCGGTGGAGAACCCGGTCTTGGTCCGCTTGGTGGGCGTGAGCCCGAGATCCTGGAACAGGACCTCGGCCAGCTGCTTGGGTGAGTTGACGTTGATGTCGCGCCCGGCGTCGTCGAGC
>JAJDZO010000094.1 GCA_022824605.1 Acidimicrobiia bacterium | reverse complement strand
GCGCGCAGGCGCCGCACCAGCGTGGCATCGGTCGTCGCCGGGGTCTCGGGATAGGCGGGCGAGCCGCACCGGGTGGGCAGCCCAGCCACATCGACTATGTCCTTGATCCCGACGGGCACGCCCATGAGGGGGCCGAGGTCTCGTCCCGCCGCGATAGCTTCGTCGGCCGCGTCGGCGGCGGCAAGGGCACCGTCGGGATCAAGGACCACGAACGCCGACAGGTCCGCGTCGAGGGCGGCAGCCGCGGACAGGCTGGCTTCGGTCAGTTCCCGGCTAGTGGCCCGGCCCGAGCGCAGCGCCTGTGCGGCGTCGGTGACGGTGGTCACGCCCGAGGGGTCTCGTCGGGCGGCCAGCTCGGATCGAAGGCGGTGGGGTCCACATCGCCGCGACCCGCCACCAGCGCATCCAGGGTCGCGCTCTGCGCCACCCGCTCGACAAGATCGGCGTGCGTCGCGGCCGGGTCGATCACCGGGTGGTCGAGCCCGAGTTCCCGCAGACGGGCGGAGACCAGCTCGACCGGGTCGGCGGTGTAGCCGTCACTCACGTCCTGCACCGATCACCGCGATCACGTCGACCTCCATCTTGAGGCCGGGCAGGCCCAGCGCCGCGGCCTGGCAGGCAGTCACCGCAGGGAACGGCCGGCCCGCGAACACCTCCCGGCGGACCTCGATCTCCTCGGCGATCTCTCTCACGTCCTGCATGAAGTAGGTGACCTTGACCACATCGGCGATCGAGCTGCCCGCAGCAGCCAGCACCGCGGCGATGTTGTCCCACACCTGCCGGGCCTGCTCACCGACGGTGGTCCCGACCACCTCGCCGTCCTCGTTGAGGGCCACCTGGCCGGCGAGATAGAGGGTTTCGCCCGCCCGAACGACGTAGGCGTACGGCTCGGGGGGCGGACACAGTCCAGGCACGTCAACCACGCAGTCCAGCGGCACGGCGATCAATATAGGCGTCCGCCGCGTCGGCATCCCCACCCGGACACACCCCGGGGCGCGACGCGGGCTCGGCTCTGCGGAAGCACGCGATCGGCGGGCTCGCTTGCCTATTCGCTCGGCCTCTAGAGTCGCCAACCGGACTCACGGCGTTCCCCGGGTCGGAGCCGGGGCAGCTCAATTGGGAGGGGATCGATGTCCACAGTCGAGGTCAACGGGGCCAAGCTCTGGTACCAGTTCAGCGGCGAGGGCGCCACCGTCGTGCAGATCGGCGGCGCCGTCAGTGCCCACGAGGGGTACGCCACCATCACGCCCGGCCTTTCGCAGCACTACCGGGTGCTCGACTACGACCACCGCGGCTACGGAAGCAGCGACCGTCCCGCCCAGCGCTACACCCTCGACACCTGGAGCGACGACCTGGCCGGGCTGATGGACGCGCTGGACCTGCAACGAGCCCACATCCACGGCGGGTCGATGGGCAGCTTCATCGCGGTGAACTTCGCGGCCCGCTACCCCGACAGGGTCGACAAGCTGCTGCTCGGGGCCGGGGCCGTGGGCCGGTGCGACCGCATGGGAGTGCTCCAGTTCCGGATCTGGCAGAGCCTGGCCCGGGCCTACGGGGTGGAGTCGCGGGCGCTGGCCGAGCAACTGCTCACCCACGCCTTCTCACGCGCCTACCTCGACAGCCCCGACGGCGGCGACGAGGCCGTCGACCTGATGCAGGAAGTCACCGCCCGCAACGTCGGCACCGATGTATTCATCGATGCCTGCCAGGCGATGATCGACACCGACGTCACCGCCCAACTGCACCGTGTGACGGCACCCACCCTGGTGATGGTGGGGTCCGAAGACGTGCTCACCCCGCTCGACGCCGGTCCGGGCGGGGCCGGCGCCCGCTACGTCGCCGAGAACCTGCCCAACGCCCGGCTGGTCGTCTTCGAGGGCAGCGGCCACGGGCACTACATAGAACAACAGCAGGAGTCGCTGGCCGCAATTTTGGACTTTCTGGCCGACTAGCCCGCCGCTAGCCTCGCCGCCCGTGGGCGGATACGACGACAACCGGCGGCTTCTGCAGATCAACGGCGACCGCCTGATGCGGCGGCTGTGGGAACTGCATGAGATCGGGCCGATCCCCGGCGGGGGCAACAACCGCCTGGCCCTCACCGACGCAGACAAGGGCGGGCGCGACCTGGTGGTCACCTGGATGCGCGACCTCGGCCTCGACGTGAGCATCGATACCGTCGGCAACGTCGTGGCCACCCAGACCGACGTGGGCACCGGTCCGCCGGTGATGATGGGCTCCCACATCGACACGGTGGCCACCGGCGGCAAGTACGACGGCAACCTCGGCGTGTTGGCCGCGCTGGAGGTGATCGAGACCGCCATCGAGCGCGGCGTCGAGCAGGAGCGACCGCTGGCCGCCGCGTTCTTCACCAACGAGGAAGGCTCCCGGTTCCCGCCCGACATGATGGGCAGCCTCTGCTACACGGGAGGGCTCACCGTCGAGGAGGCCATGTCGACCACCGACGCCGACGGAGCGTCGGTCGGCGACGAACTCGACCGCATCGGCTACCGCGGCCCGATGCCGTGCCCCGGCCCGGATCCCTACGCCTTCGTGGAGCTCCACATCGAGCAGGGTCCGGTGCTGGAGCGCGACGGCATGCGCATCGGAGCGGTCACCGGCGTGCAGGGCATCTCCTGGACCGAGGTGAACATCACCGGTCAGTCCAACCACGCCGGCACCACCCCGATGAGCATGCGCCGCGACGCGGGACTGGCCGCGGGCGAGCTGGTGGTGGCCGTGCGGCGCATCGCCGCGGAGATGGGCGGCACCCAGGTGGGGACGGTGGGAGCGCTGCGGCTGCACCCGGACCTGGTGAACGTCGTGGCGGCCAGGGCCCAGCTGATCGTCGATCTGCGCAACACCGACGACAACGACCTCCAGGCGGCCGAGCGGCAACTTCTGGCCGAGGTCAAGCGGGTGTCCGAGTCAGAGGATGTCGAGATCGACACAAAATGGGTGGCCCGCTTCGAGCCGGTGGTGTTCGATCCCCGGGTGGTGGAGCTGGTCGAGTCCACCGCCGCCGCGCTGGGGCTGTCGGTGCGGCGAATGCCCTCGGGAGCAGGTCACGACGCCCAGATCCTGGCCTCGGTGTGCCCGGCGGGAATGGTGTTTGTTCCCAGCGTCAAGGGCATCAGCCACAACCCGGCCGAGCACACCGAACCGGACGATCTCGTGGCCGGAGCCAACGTGTT
>JAJDZO010000063.1 GCA_022824605.1 Acidimicrobiia bacterium | reverse complement strand
GAGGATGCCTGCTACTTCGTCGGTCTTTGCCCGGTTGGCGCCGGCGGCGACGAGCACGGCCAGCAGCGACTCGCGGGCTTTCCGCATGGGCTTGTTGGCCGAGTAGAGGTTGAACACCCTTCCGCAGCGGGCTTTGATCTGTTCGGCCCGTGCGAACAGTTCTTCGCGGGTTGCGGGGGGCGAGGCGGGGGTTTCGAGGCGGCGTTCGGGCTGTTGCGGTGCGGCGGGCTGGTCGGCGGGGGGTTGGGCCGGTGCGGGCGGTTGTGGGGGGCCGGGGTCGGTCGGCGCGGGCGGTTGGGCGGGGGCGAGGGCGCCGTCTGGTTCTGGTGGGGTGTCTGGTTGGTCGGGGGGTTCGGGATGTGGTTGTGGCGGGTGGTCGGGTTGGCTGGGTGTTTCGGGTTGGAGGGGCGGGAAGTAGGGGGGTGCGATTGGCTGGTTGCGGGGCCGGGGCAGGTTCCACACTGGGGAGAAGAGGTGCAGCCCGCCGCTGTGGGGCCTCCAGGGCCGGCGGCGGACGATGAAGGAGAGGGCGAGGGCGGCGATGAGCGCCCAGATGGCGGCGGCGGCTGTGGCCGCGCACCGGGCGGCTTGCTCGCCGGGGTCGCTGTCGGTGATTTGTTGGTAGGCGGCGGTCCATGCGTCGGGGTCGGTTTCGAGCAGCCCGGTTTGGGCGGTCCATGCGGCGTAGGCGCAGAATCCGGCGAGCCAGATTGCCGAGCGGGCCCATTTGGCGATCTCGCGTCGCCCGGAGGCGGTGGCTTTGCGCCGGGTGAGGTAGACGGCCCGGCTGGCCTGGATGCCGGTCACTGCTGCCTCACACCGGGCAGGCGGGCAGGTTGGCGGCGGCGCCGTCGTTGAGTATTTCTGCGGTGCGGGCTTGGGCTGTGTCGTGGGCGATCCACAGGCGGGGGCTGACGGGTACGGTCACGTCGATGACCAGGGCCCGCCCGGACAGGCAGGCTTGGATGTCGGTGCCGGGGGCGTCGTCGGCGGTGGGGGCGAGCACGGTGTTGTCGCAGGTTCCGGTGGCGCAGGTGGCGGCGTAGGTGTCGGCGGTCTGCTCGGCTCGGATGGCGGCGATGTTGCGGGCCGATATGAGCTCGGCCTGGTCGCTTATGGCCGTTGCGGTGATTCCGCACGCCCATATCAGCGACAGGTACACGATGGCGGTGTACACGGCGGTTTCTATCGGATGGGCCGCACCGAGAGGGCGGTGACGGTGGAGTCGGCCAGAACCGGGCTGGTGTGGACGGGGCAGACGACCAGCACCGCCACCGATGTCGGGGGGGCGGGCGGTTCGGGCTGGCGGTGGAGGGCGGTACTGTAGCGGGGGTCGCTTTGGACGCAGTCTCCCCAGGTGGAAAGCCGCCCGTTCGCGGCGACGGCTCGGGCGGTCTGTTGCCACAGCGCTGTGTTGGCGGGGTCGGCGGCGATCTGGTTCGCGGCGTGGTCGGCCGCGGCTGTGGCGTAGGCCGCGGCACGGTAGTTGGCCGCGCCGCGGTCGCCGGCGGCGTCGGCGAGGATGATCCCCATCAACAGCCCCGGCAGGATCATCAAAAGCGCCACCGCGTCGCTCATCGGGTCCGCCTCAGCATTGGCCGACGACGGCGAGCGGGCCGTCTTGTCCGGGCGCTGAGCACGCCACTGCGGTGTGCTCTAGGCCGGACCACTTCGACGACAGCGCCCCGACGACGACGGTGGCCGCGATGTTGCAGCCCTGGGCGGTGATTGTGATGGATTTGGGTTTGACGCTGCCCTGGTTGAGGCGGGCGGAAACGGCCCGGTACGCGTCGAGCTGGCCTTGGCCGATGAGGTCGGGGTGGTGGGGGTCGCAGCCCCAGTCGTGGGGCACTTGGGAGGCTGCGGCGGCGGCTGCGGACTGGGCGGCGGCGTCCGCGGACAGGCGGGTGGTGTGGGCGACGTACAGCCACAGCACCAGCGAGAACGCGATCAGATAGAGCACAGAGGTGTGCAGCACCACGAACGGCGATGTCATCGGAGCGCCCTCATTGCGGCGAGCAGGCCCCGGTTGCGCCCGGGAGCCCTACCGGCGGTGTCCACCGGCCTCCGGCGGCGTCGCAGAGCCCGGAGGTCTCGATGAGCGCCCATTGCTGGCCGGTCAGCTCCCCCACTTTTCCGGTGCGCTCGGCTCCGATCTCGTTGGCGCTGTAAGCGGCCATCGACACCAAAGCGGCGACCGCGACCGTCACGAACAAAAACCGCAGCTCGATAATCGCCTCTACCACAGAGCATCATCTCCTCGGCATCGCAGAGCCTGAGACGGCCAGGGCTATTCGCTGCACTCTTTTTTGGTGGAGTCCCAGGTGCCGCCGACGGCTTCGCAGAGCTGCTCGGTGGTGATGGTCCCGAAGTCGTAGATGACGTCGGTCTGCTCTCGGACGACCGCGGCCTTGTCGGTGAGCTGCTGGTATACGACGATGCTCACGATGGCGGCGGCTGCGATGCCGACCACGATGAGGATCATTTGGACGATGGCGCTTTGCATGGTTTTTTCCTTTCGGGGTTCTTCTTTGTGTGGTTCCGGTTTCACACCTTGGGGGTCACAGGCCCGACATGACCGACAGCATGACGACGAGCCCGGCGACGACTGAGGTGAGCGTGGCGGTGATGCCGACGGATCGGGCGATGCCGTCGACGGCCTGGCGGCGGTCGGACTCGAAGGCGCGCACGGTGCGGGCCAGCGTGCGGTCCAGCAGCCCGGTGGACGCGGCTCCGGAGCGCTCCGCGGCGATGACCGATTGCAAAAGCGGCTCGGCGGGCGAGCCGGCGATGGTGTCGAGCACAACGGCGAGGGGGTCGCTGCCCGCGGCGAGCGCGTCGGCGATCCTGCCTTGGGCGGGGGTGAAGCCCCGCCCGGTGATCGACATGGACGCCTCGACCGCCGCGGCGTTGATGGGGAGCCCCGTCGCTGACAGCAGCCTGAGGCGGCGGAACCACTCCAGCAGGTTCATGTCGCGCTCGAGGCCGTAGGAGTTGAGGACCGCGGCGCGCAGCACCTCGGGGGCGAGCCACGGGAGCCACATGGCGGCCACGACGGCGGCGGTCGCCCCGACAGCGGCGTCGTAGAAGGCCGCGCCCAGCGCCCCGCACAGCACCGCGCCCGCCCCGGAGATCGCCCAGCCGGCGGTGGCCATCCGCCGCGGGGACCATCCCATGGCGGCTGCGTCGACGGCCGAGGCCGGCCCGCGGGGGCCGGTCAAAAGCAGAAGGGCCGCGCAGCCCACCCCGGACAGGGCTATGAGCAGGCTCATTTCAGCTCCCGTTGCGCCCGGCCCAGCACCCAGGCGTGCAACAGGCCCAACACGGCGGCGGCGGACAAGATGATGGTCTGCCCGTCGCCGGACACCAGCCACTGGCCGGAGGTGTCGGCCAGCATCCCGGTGAGCGCGATCACGCCGATGGCCATGACCAGGGTGATGACGATCTGGCTCATGGTCCTGCCGACGTGGCGGTGGTAGTGGCGGGCGGTCTCTGAGGCGGCGGCGGCCTCGGTGTCCAAGATGTCGACGAGCTTCGCCCACTGGATGCCCCCTGAGTGGGCCTCGATCAGCACGTTGGCGGTCATGGCGGCAAGCGGGCGTCCCACGGTGGCGGCGAAGCGGTCGGCGGCTTCGGGCAGGCTGCCGATCCACACCTCCTCGGCCATCGTCCGCGCAGCTTGGCCCACCCGGCCCGTCACCAGCGGGGCGGCGTCTTTGATGGCCTCGGTGACGGTGGGGGCGACGGTGGCCTGGTTGGCGAGCGCGCTGGTGAACTGGGCGATCTGGTCGGCCTCGGCCACGTTCAGCGCCGAGCGGGCCCGTATGGCCAGCGACCAGCCCGCCAGCGCGGCGACGATGGCGCCGGCCAGTCCGATGCCCGCGCCGTACACGGCAGCGCCGTGGGCGAACGCGGCGGCAGGGGTCGCTGCCCTGGCCAGTGCGCCCGGCGACAGCCGGCGCAGCGCCGCGGCGGCGGACTGGCGGCGGAAGCGGCGGG
>JAJDZO010000362.1 GCA_022824605.1 Acidimicrobiia bacterium | reverse complement strand
ACCGCCTCGGCAAGGAAGGCCAGCGGCAGATCGGCCAGGAACTGCCGAGCCTCGTGAGGCGGCACCGTCAAGATCGCAGCGGTGACCGGCGGCTCGGCGGTGGACAGCCCGGCGGTGGACAGCCCCGCGGTATTCACCGCGATCCGGGCCGCGGCGCCGGCCGCGAAGAGGCCGTCGGCCACTCCCACCGCTGCCCTCGAAGCCGACGGCGCTGCATCCGCGGCGGCCTGGGCGACGAGTTCGGCCAGGGTCTGCTCGCCGCCGAAATAGCGCGACGGCCCTCTCGCCGCGAAGGCGTGCAGTCCAGGCCGCAGCGCCTCTGCGGTGGGAGTGAACTGCTCCAGCGCAGCGGCCACCGGTTCGCAGTCGCCGGCGTCGATGTCGCCAAGATCGACCACCACCATCCGCTCCGGCGTTGCGGGTTGAGGTCGCCGCAGAGGCGCTTCAGGTGCCATTGGTTGCGTCGGGGGGTGCCGGTGGGCCGGTCCCGGCGTTGCGGGTTGAGGTCGCTGGGATGAACGTTCAGGAGCCATCGGTTGCGCTGGGGGAGAGCTAGCCCGTTAGGCGTTCTTCGGCGTCTTCGAGTCGGCGGCCGGATTCAGTGGCCTGGTCCGGCTCTGCGCGTATCACCCGGCCGTCTTCCGAGGGCAGCCATATCAGCATGCGGCGAGGCCGCGACGCTGCCCCCCGGCCTTCGACAGCCACTTCGACACGACGGGCCAGCAGCCGCCCGTGGCCGTCGTCGATTCCGCTCCACCGTGGCTGTTCGATGCTCAGGCGCACCTCCGGCTGCAAACCGGCTGCCATGTCCGCCACAGAACCGTCTGCCGCGCCGCTGAGAGCACAGATCAGCGAGGTGCCGTGATCGCGCATCCGGGCCAGCAGCCGCCGCGCCGTCGCACCCGCCACCCGGACCGCCGGCCCCAGCAGCACAAGGTCGAAGCCGCCCACCGCCGCGCCCAGCACGTCGGCCGCCATGGTTGGGCCTCGCCCCCGCTCAGGGGGGTCCAACAGCACCCAACGCTGCAGATCGACATCTCGTTCGGCCAGCGCGGTCACGCCCAGATCGGCCATCCCGACCACGGCCACCCAACTGCCGCGCCGCGAGGCTTCGGCCGCCAACGCCATAGCCAGCGTCGTCGCTCCGTGACCACCGACCGAAACCGCGGTTCCTCGCCGGATACCGCCCTGCGGCAGCAGCGCCGACAGCGCCTCCTCCACGGGCAGCCGCCGCTCGTGGGCTCCCACCGCGAGCGCGTCGAACCGCCCGGAAGGCACCCGCTCCACAGCAAGATCCGCCATCAACCCACTATACAAACGTATGTTCGCTTTAGCCAGCCGAAGGTCGGCCGGTTCGAGCTTTCGCTCGGCCTCCTAGGCGGTGGTGCTGGTGGGGAGGGTGAGGGTGAACTTGGTGCCGTAGCCCTCGCGTGAGGCCACGGTCACGTCGCCGCCGTGGTTGAGGGCGACGTGGCGCACGATCGACAGCCCCAGGCCGGTTCCTCCTGTGTTGCGGCTGCGGGCCCGGTCCACCCGGTAGAAGCGCTCGAAGATGCGGGACTGCTCGGCCGCCGGGATGCCGATGCCTTTGTCGCTCACCGACAGCTTCAGGGTTTGTTCGCCGACCTCGACGTCGATGCCGACCCGGCCACCGGGATCGCTGAACTTCACCGCGTTGTCGAGCAGGTTGAGCACCGCCGACTCGAGCTGCAGCCGTGATCCCCGTATCGGCCCCGTATCAGCAGGCAGCGAGACGATCACCTCCACGCTGTTCTGTTCAGCCGTGGCGGAGATGCGGTCCACCGACGCCGACAGCACTGCGGCCACGTCGACGGTCTCTGTCGGCCGGCTGCTGTCGTCCTCGAGCATGGCTAGGGTCAACAGGTCGTCGATGGTGTTGGCCACCCGCTGGATCTCGATCTGCATCCGGCCTGCGAGTCCGGCGGCCACCTCGGGGTCGGAGTCCGCGGCCAGCGAGTCGGCCAGCAGGCTGAGCGCGCCGATGGGAGTCTTGAGCTCGTGGCTGACGTTGGCCACGAAGTCGCGCCGCACCGATTCGATGCGGTGCTGTTCGGTGGTGTCGCGCACCAACGCCACCGCGCCGAGCACCTCGCCGTCGCGCTCCACCGGCCCGGCCTGCACCTCGTAGCTGCGCCGGGGCTCGGCGTGCAGATCGACGTTGATGGTCACATGCTCGCCGGTGCGGGCCCGCTCGAGAAGATCCTTGATCACGCCGGCCACCAGAGCCTCACCGTGTCGGGCTTGCAGCAGCGCAGTGGCGGCCGAGTTGCGGGCGACCACCTCTCCGGAGCGGTCGCACAGGACCAGCCCGGACTGCAGAGCGTCCAGGCTGGAGGTGAGGCGCCGCTCAGCCGACTCGGCCGACAGCCGACCGGACTCGGCGAGAGCGGCGCGCCGGTGGGCGTCTTCCACTGCCTGACGGACCGACACCGGCCGACCCGATTCTGAGCGGCTCATCGGATCGACGCCGGACGGCGCCGCGCCGACACCCCGAAGCCAACGGCGCAGCCGAACCCGCTCGACGGCGACGCCCACCAACACACCGCCCACGCCCACCACCACGGCAACGATGAGCGTGGTCATCGCGCCGCAGTCTCAAGATCGACAGCAAGGGGCAAGGCCGCCCCCAGCAGCACTTTCACGATGAGCGTAGTCATCGCGGTACAGGCCTAATCGGCGTGGTCGTCGCCGTTGGAGGACATCTCGACCGCGTCGGCGGACAGACCCCGCATTCTCGGTTCGTCGCCGACGCGGTGGCGATCCAGCCCCACCCGCCACGGCATGATGCCCGACACCATGTAGCGCACCCGGTCGCCGATGTTCACGGCGTGGTCGCCGATGCGCTCGTAGTAGCGGGCGATCAGCGCAAGCTGCACCGACGGCTGCACATCGAGATCGTGGGTGCGGCTCGACTCAAGCAGCGTCTTCACGAAGGTGCGGTGCAGGCTGTCGAGGCGGTCGTCGATGTCGTCGAGGGCGCTGGCCAGGGCGGCGTCGTGCTCGGAGTAGGAATCCACCGCCAACCGGATCAGCCGGATGGCCTCCTCGTTCATCTCGGCGATGAGGCCCCGCAGCCGGGGCGGAAGCTCGGTGCGGAACATTCGGCGGGCGCCTTTGCAGATGTTGCAGGCCAGTCCGCCGGTGCGTTCCAGTTCGCCGGTGATCCACATGGCGGCCAGGATCTGGCGCAGGTCGCCGGCCATGGGCTGTTGCAGGGCCAGCAGGCTCTGACATTTCTCCTCCACCTCGATGGCGGCCACATCGATGTAGTCGTCGTCGTCGATCACCTGCTGGGCTTCCACCAGGTCGTAGCGCAGCAGGGCGTCGGTGGCTCGGGCCACGGCGTCGCCGGCCCGGGCGGCGAGCTGCACGATCAGGTCGCTGATCTCGTCGATCTCGGCGTGGAAGCCCTTGCGGGTCTGCTCAGTCATCGGGTCTGCTCGCCCTTGCGGGTCTGTTCGAGCTTGCGGGTCTGTTCGGTCATCGGGTCTGTTCGCCCTTGCGGGTCTGTTGTGTCATGGTGGTCCCTGTCAGCCGAAGCGGCCGGTCACGTAGTTCTCGGTGCGCTCGTCGGAGGGGTTGGAGAAGATGTTCTGGGTGGTGTCCACCTCCACGAGGATGCCGGTGCGGGTGTCGTTCTCGGAGCGGACGTCGGTGGTGAAGAAGGCGGTGGTGTCGCTCACCCGTGCGGCCTGCTGCATGTTGTGGGTGACGATCATGATGGTGTAGTCCCGCTTGATCTCTTGCATCAGGTCCTCGATGCGGGCCGTGGCGATGGGATCGAGCGCCGAGCACGGCTCGTCCATCAACAACACGTCGGGGCCCACGGCGATGGCTCGGGCGATGCACAGACGCTGCTGCTGACCGCCCGACAGCCCGAGCGCCGAGTCCTTGAGACGGTCGCTCACCTCCTCCCACAGCGCCGCCTTGCGCAGCGAGTTCTCCACGATGTCGTCGAGGCCCTTCTTCTGGCCGGCCACCCTCGGCCCGTAGGCGACGTTGTCGTAGATCGACTTGGGGAACGGGTTGGGCTTCTGGAACACCATGCCGATGCGGCGCCGCACCTCGACGGGATCGACCCTCTCGTCGTAGAGGTCGGTGCCTCGGTAGGTGATGGCGCCGGTGACTCGGGCGTCCTTGATGAGGTCGTTCATGCGGTTGTAGCAGCGCAGCACGGTGGACTTGCCGCAGCCGGACGGACCGATGAGCGCCATGATCTCGTTCTTGGGCACGTCGAAGGTCACGTCTCGCACCGCCCGGAAACCGCCGTAGTACACGTTCACGTCCTGGGAGCGGAACACGGTGTCACGCTCGCCTGCCGGCACCGGAACCGCTGCCTCGGGGGCCGGGTCGGCGGCTGCGACCGGAGGCTCGACCACGCGGGGCGCTTCGTCTGTCATCGACACCTCAGCCTCTCTTCTTCTCGAACCGGTTCCGAAGCAGGATGGCGGCGGAGTTCATCATTAGCACGAACACGAGCAGCACCACGATGGCGGCGGCCGCCGCGGTGGCGAAACCGGGGTCGCGGCCCGACTGCACGGTCCAGCTGGTGATCACTATGGGCAGGGCGGTGAACCGCTCGTCGAGCGCGCCGATGTCGAACAGGCCCGGGTTGTCGCCGAGGCGCCCGGTAACCGCGCCCACCAGGATCAAAGGAGCGGCCTCGCCGACTGCTCGGGCCATCGACAGCAGCGTGCCGGTGAGGATGCCCGGCGCTGCGTAGGGCAGCACCTGGGTGCGGATCATCTCCCATCGGGTGGCTCCCACGCCGTAGGCGCCTTCGCGCAGCGCGGCGGGCACCGCCCGGAAGGCCTCGCCCGAGGTGATCACCACGATGGGCAGCGCCAGGATGGCCAGGGTGATCCCCCCCGAGAGGGTGGAGCGGCCGCCGGTGAAGCGGTCGAGGCCGAAGATCTGGCCGTTGAGCAGCAGTGCCAGCCCGAGCAGCCCGTACACCACCGACGGCACACCGGCAAGGTTGCGGATGTTGACCTCGATGAACGAGGTGAACCTGTTCCTGGGGGCGTATTCCTCGAGGTACACGGCTGCGCCGATGCCGATGGGAAAGGCCAGAAGCGCCACGATGATGGCGATCCACATCGAGCCGTAGATGCCCTGGTGAACTCCGAGGCGCGCGTCGCCTGACTGCGAGCGCAGCGTGCCTTGGAGGAAGTCCCAGAATCGGGTGCCGAGCTGATCGGTGCTGTCGAACAGCACGGTGATGAGCAGCACGGCCAGCAGTGCCAGCGTGAGCAGCAGGCAGGTCTGCAGCAGGGTACGGAACAGCAGGCCCCGGGTGTCGATCCGGCGTCGCTCGATCGAGGCGGCGATGGCGGCCCGGGACTTGTCATCCGACAGGCGGCTGATCATGGTGCTCGGCGGGTCGGCACGGCGCTGTTCATGGGTGGTGCATCTCTAGTAGGCCTCCCGGACCTTGGACACGAAGCGGGCTGCGATGATGTTGAGGCTCAACGTCAGCAGGAACAGCATCAGGCCCACGAAGTAGAGGCTCTGGAAGGTGAGCCCCTCGCCCACCACGCTGTCGGTGCCCGACGCCAGCGACGCCATGGCTGCGGTCATGGTGAGGCCGCCCTCGAAGGGCGAGTCGGTGAAACGGGCTGCGTCGGCCGCGCCGCCGGCCATGAACACCACCATGGTCTCGCCCAGCGCTCGGGAGACGGCCACGATGAAGGCGGCCACGATGCCCGAGATGGCTGCGGGCAGCACCACGGTGGTGGCGGTGGCCATCTTGCGGGCACCGAGCCCGGCCGACGCCTCTCGCAGCGCGTCGGGCACGGCCGCCATGGCGTCCTCGGAGATGGAGGCCACCAGCGGGATGGTCAGCACTCCCACACCGATCCCCGCGGCGGCCAGTGAGCCGGCACCGTTGGGGGCGAAGTCCAGCCACACGTTGAGGATCCAGGCCGCAGCCAGGCCGAATACCACGATCAGCGTCGCTATCGACGCCACCGCGCCGACGCGAGCGGACGGATCGGCTGCGCCCTCGCGGTACTGCTTCACCTTCACCCGGGCGATGCCGGCGGCCACCGCCGCGTATCCGAGCAGCACCACGGCGCCCACGATCAGGAAGGTGTCTTTGCCGATGCGCCCCACGATGTTGGGTGCGATCCAGGTGAGAGCGAAGAACCCGAGCACCACCGAAGGGATTCCGGCCAGGATCTCCAGCGCGGGCTTGAGCCAGGATCTGACCCTGGGGTTGGCGTACTCCGACAGGTACACCGCCGCGCCGAGGCCCAGCGGTCCAGCCACCACCATGGCGATGCCGGTGACGATCAGCGACGGAACGACGATCGTGGGTATGTCGTAAAGGCCCCGGCGGGGGAACCATCCCTGCTGGCCCCAGGTGTCGGCCCACACGACCTCGGTGATGAAGGTCCACGCCTCCCGCAGAAGGCTCCACACGATCAGCGTGCTTACCAGCACCGACACGAGTGCCGTCACCAGCAGCGTGTAGCGGATGATCACCTCGCGGTGTCGGCGCCCGGGCGCGATCTGAAGTTGATCGACGGTGAGCCGCTCTGGGTGGACGACGCTCGTGTCGGTCATGTATTGGGAGGGGCCTTCGGTGGGAGGACTGCGGGGCGGGCCGTCGCCGTGTCAGCTGAGGAGGGTACGGCTGTGCCAGCGGTCGGCGGTCTCGGTGCGGGCTGCGTCGGTGAGGGGTACGTAGCCCACTTCGCTGACGGCTTGGCTGAGGGCGTCGGAGACGTAGAAGTCGACGTAGGCGACCAGGGCGGGATTGGCGGCGGCTGCGTCCGCGTTGACGTAGATCCACAGGTCCCGGCTGACGGGGTATTCGTTGGAGGCGATGGTGTCGGCGGTGGGTGCCACGCAGCCGTCGCCGCCGTCGACTTCGAGCAGCTTCACGCCTTGCGCGTTGGTGGCGAAGGCGAAGCCCACCCAGCCAAGGCTGGTGTCTATGGACTGGATGCCCTGCAGGATCACGTTGTCGTCGCCTGAGGGGCTGTAGTCGGTGCGGGTGGTGGCTTCGACGCCGGCTTCTTCGGCGAGGTGCTCGATCACGATCTCGACGAACGAGTCGAAGGTGCCCGACTCTTCGCCGGGGCCGAAAATGTCCAGCGGTGCGTCGGGCAGGCCCGCGGAGGCTTCGGCCCAGGTGCTGGTGCCTTCTCCGTTGGGGCCGATGAGGTCGAAGAGCTGATGGAAGCTGAGGCATTCGACGGCGTCGTTGCCGGCGTTGGTCATCACCGCGATGCCGTCGATGCCGACCTTGAGTTCCACGATGTTGGTGACGCCGTTTGCGAAGCAGTCGTCCTTCTCTGCGGGCTTGATCTGGCGTGAGGCGTCTGAGATGTCGGTCTCGCCTGCGCAGAACAGCTTGAAACCGTCGCCGGTGCCGGGACCGTCCACGTTCACCGACACATCAGGGGTGGTGTCCTCGAACAGTTCCGCCACCCGGGTCGAGATCGGCTCCACCGTCGACGAGCCAGAGATGTTCACCGACCCCGACACCGATGCGGTTGCGGGTGCTGAGTCCGAGGCGGTCTCCTCGTTCTGGTCGCTGCCGCCACAAGCGGCAGCTGCCAGCGACAGCGCCGCAAGCGTCGCCGCCGGCCGTAGGAGCCGAAGCCTTGCGGTGTGCAATTGCTTCTTTGCAGTGTGAATTTGCTTGTCCTTCCTTCGGGCCGCGGCGTGTCTGCTGCGGTCTGCACGCAAGCTAGATCAGCCCGGGTAGCGGAAGCCCCGCAAGCCCGTGAACCCCGAATGAATGCCGGTGAACGCAAAGTGAACACTTGCAGCGTGGCGAGCGATAGCGGAACGATCCCAAGCGCAGGTTGATGCACCGGAGAGCATCCGCCGAGGCTGTGGATAAGTGTCGTAGTATCTGCCCCTGCGCGTGCTGCCGTCACCGAGTCGGCTGCCCAGACCCGGAGTTCTGTCCCGTGACATTGAGTAGACCGGTAAGCAATGGACCGCGGCGCGCCGTGATGTCGTTCGTGCTGCTCGCGCTCGTGGCCGCGCTGGCGACGGTCGCTCGCAGCGAGGCCACCGCGGCGAATGCGAAGCCAGTGATCTCCATCGCGTTGAACCAGCCGACGTACTATGAGGGCCAGACGGTTACGGTCACGTTCACGGCGAATCCAGCCCCGACCAGTGCTCTAACAGTGAACCACTGGGTCGCGGAGGATCCCACGAACGTCGGACTTGTACCGACCACCAAGCTCGAGAGCAAAACGATCAACTTTCCGGCCAACCAGAATACCGTCAAGTACACGTTCGTGCTCCAGAACACCGCCGCCATAGCACCCGATGGCGGTGACGGGTATCCGTCCACTGGGTATGTCACCGTTGGGGTGTCCAGCGGGGAAGGCTATACCTACGACAAGCAGGGTGGTCAGAACGATTCGGCGCACGTGGAGCCCATTGAGTTCACCCCGGTTGAAGTGACGATCAGCGGCGGTTCGGACATCACCGAGGGCGGCACCGCCAGGTTCACTGTGACCGCCGACAAAGCTCCCGGATCTCGGCGGAAAATCAAGGTGGAGGTCAAGGACTCCGGGAGCTTCGTGAGCGGCACCATACCCACGGTGTTCCTCGCGAAGGGCTCCAAGACGGCGACGTTCAGCGTCGCGACTGAGGATGACACCATCGACGAGCCGGACGGCACCATTACGGCCACCATCGCGAGTGGCACGGGTTACACGCTCGGAACGCCAAACACGGATAGCGTCGCGGTGGCCGACAACGACGTGATACCTGCCGTCACGGTGAGGCGCCAGTCGCCCTCCAGCATCACTGAGGGCACTGATGCGGTGTTCACGGTGTCTGTGAGCACGGCGCAGTCGAGCGCGTTGACGGCGAAGGTTGCGGTCACCCAGAGCGGCAACTACATCGCGTCGAGCAACGTGGCGACTCACGACGTGGTGATCGCGGCCAACACGACTACCAAAACGCTCACGATCCCCACAGTCAATGACACTGTTGACGAAGCCGACGGCAGCGTCACCGCCACCGTCAGCACCGACGCCGCCTACACGGTCGGTACTCCGTCGACGGCCACCATCGACGTCACCGACGACGATGTGCCTGTGGTGACCGTTACCGCTCAGGGCGCGACGGTTGCTGAGGGCGGCGATGTGGTGTTCACCCTTACCGCCAGCCCTGTGCCACACAGCGCAATTTCCGTGACGTTGGGGATCACCCAATCGGGGGACTTCGTGACGTCCGGCGGCACGGGCGACAAGACGGTCTCGGTCGGTACTTCAGGCACGGGCTCCTACACCGTCACCACCGACAACGACACCGTCGACGAGTCCGATGGATCTGTCACCGCCACCGTCAAGACCGGTAACGGCTATACCGTCGCCAGCACCTCGACAGCCACCACTGCGGTCACCGACGACGACCCGCCAGCGTCGACGAAGCCCTCGGTGTCCATCACGCGCCGGGCGACCAGCGTGACTGAGGGCGAAGCTGCGTCGTTCTTGGTGCGTGCGGCGCGTGCCGTAAAGAGCGACTTGACGGTGAAGGTTCGGGTCACGCAGAGCGGCGACTTCATCGCAGCGAGTGACGTCACCACTCACAATGTGGTGATCGCAGCCGGTGAACTCGCCACGATTCTCCTGATCAACACCGTTAACGACAACACTGACGAGGATGACGGATGGGTGACGGCCACGATCCTCACCCAGGACGCGTACGACAGAGGCAGCCCCTCCAGTGTGCAAATCCCGGTCAAGGACAACGACGATCCGACACCGACCACTCCCACGACGACGACGACAACCACAACGACGACCACGGCCCCGCCGTCTGTAGCACCTACCCTCACGATCACCGCTGCCGCGTCCAGCATCACCGAGGGAGCGCCCGCCAGCTTCACCATTACAGCCAGTCCCGCTCCGTCGTCTCCTGTGACCGTGCAGCTATACATCGCGGAGTCTGGCGGCTTCACACCCGCAGGCCAGATCGGAATACGCGACATCACGGTCTCCGGCGCTTCGACCAGCGTCACCGTCTCAACCGTCGACGACGCAAGGGACGAGCCCGACGGCACCATCACCGCCTCACTGCTAGCAGGCAGCGCCTACAACCGCAGCCAGGCGAGGGCTGTGATTGTGACGGTCAGAGACAACGACGCGGCGCAGCCGAGCCGGCCCCGCTCACCCGGACCGCGTAACACCGGATCGCGACCGCGCTCGTACAACAACCCCAGAACCACTACAACCACCACGACGAGTACCACCACCACGACGACGACGACTACTACTACCACCACGACGGCCCCCGAGAACACCGACGACGACGGTTCCTCGCCCGGCGGCGGCACTGGCTCCTCGGGAGACAGTGGCACCCCAGGTTCGGGCGTCGACTCATCACCGGATACGTCCGCAGGCTCCCCAGGCCAGTCAGAGGGCGCCCCGGAGGTGCCCGCTCCGACGGGGCCGCTGACGCTGGAAGTGGCCGCCGGCGCGGGCGTCACCGAGGGCGAGGACGCGGTGTTCACGATCATCGCCAACCGGGCGCCCGACACCGACCTGACCGTGACGGTGATCGTGGCCCGCAACGGCAACTTCGTGGCCAGCCGCGACCGGGGCACCAAGACCACCTTGTTGCCGGCCGGTCAGACCAGCGTCACCTACAGGGTTCCCACCCTCGACGGCAGCGCCGATGAGCCCGACGGCGCCGTCTATCTCACGGTCGAGTCCGGTGTCGGCTATCAGGTGGGCGAACCCTTCACGGTGTTCGTGACCGTCGCCGACAACGACGGACCCGCCGGGGCACAGACGTCACAAACCGCCACCCCGCCGCCTACGACCCTGCCGCCCGAGTCCGTGGACGCTGCTCCGCTTGCGGTGCCCAGCGGAGGTGGCGGCGACCTGGGTGAACTCACCCCGGCTGCGGTCACTCAAGAGCTCGGTCCCCAGCTACGCGTGGTCGATCCAGCGACCGACGCTGCCGTCGCAAGCGACGAACCCGATGCGTCCACCGACAGCCAAGACGTCCTGCCGGCCCCGCTTGCCGATGAGACCAGCACCGCGCCCAGCGCCGGGGTGGCTCCCATCGTGCCGCTCATGCTGATCCTCGTGATAGCGGCCTCGATGGCCTGGCTGTTCCTAGGCGCCCGACGTCGGCAGTACACGCCCCAACACATTGATGACAACACCGTGCAGTCAACACTGCGAGTCGTACCGCTCGTTCTTCGTCGCCACCGCCCCCAGCACATAAACCCCCTTCCCTAGTCCTTGACACGGCTCGGACCAGCCGTACGATCAGATGAGCGGTGCCGGTACGGCTGTGGCCGTGTCAAACGTTGTGGCCGTATGATGGCCGTACAGATGCCGCAGTGGGAGGAACTGCCATGCCCGTTACGCCGAGTCGAACCCGGAGCGAGCGGCTCGAAGTCCGCATGACACCACAGGACCGCAAACTCGTCAACGACGCAGTTGAGGCTTGCGGGACTGGCCTCACCGAGTTCGTGGTTGCCAGTTTGCGGACGGCCGCGCACGAGGTGTTGGCTGATCGCAGCGTGTTCGTCCTGGATGCTGACGCTCAGCAGGCCTGGGAGGATCTGAATGCGCGTCCGGCCCGCGACCTGCCCGGGCTGGCGCGACTCATGGCTCGCCCGTCGCCCTTCGTTGGCGAGTGACGTTCGGGTACCTGCCGCCACGCCTGCTCGCATCCGAGGACGGCCTCTCCGACTTCGTCTGCCGCTCCTTGCCGCAGACACGGTGGCTCATCCGCCACGCCCGCCAAGCGCACGCCACTGGCACCAGCAAGGTGCTGGTGGTCACGCCTGAACATGACCGTGAGGTGGTGGCCTACTACGCGTGGTGCATGGCGAGCATCGCGTTGGCGGAGGCACCGGTGAGGCTGCGCAAGGGAGCGGGTCGATACCCGCAGCCGGTTGTGCTACTGGCCCGACTGGGAGTATCCCTGAACCACGAGGGCCGCGGTCTCGGCGCTGGCCTGCTGGCCGATGTGATTGGCCGGACCGCTCGCGCTGGGCAAGAAATCGGTTGTCGAGCGCTGCTGGTTCATGCCGAGACCGAAGATGCGCGGGACTTCTATCGGCACCTGGTTCCCGAGTTCGAGCCGTCTCCATCCGATCCCTTGCATCTTGTCCTCTTGATGAAGGACATCCTCAAGAGGCTTCACGGCTGACGGGGCACGACCGCCGAACCGGCAGTGGGGTTGGGGCCGTGGTCGCTGGGGGTGCTAGGAGGTTGTGGCGGCGTCTAGGGCGTCTTGGAGGCGTCGTTCGTTGAAACCGTCGACCCTCGCGAGCTCTTTCACGCCGGCGCCGTCGAGCAGCACGAGTTGGGGGTTACGGGATCTGTAGTGCCTCCACGCAGTGGATGACTCGCTCCACAGCATGTTCGGCGGGCCGCCGTGGGTGGAGGCGAAGCTCTCGGCCTGGGAGAGGGAGTCGGAGCCGCCCACGCCTATCACGATCACTCTGTCGCTGTTGTCTCGAGCAAACTGCCCGACCGGCGCAGCATCACGCCGACAGAGCGGTCAATGCGGGGCCCAGAACCACAGAAGCAGCGGCGTCGAACCGTCCACGAAGTCGCGCAGGTTGACGGTGGCGCCGGTGCGCACATCGGTCATGTCCTGATCGGGCACATCGGTCTCGATCTCCGGATCGGGCTCCGGCGTAGGCGCGGCGGTGGTCGTGGTCGTCGTAGTGGTCGTCGTCGAAGTAGTAGTGGTGGTCGTTGTCGTGGTTGTAGTGGTGGTGGCAGCGGCAGCTTCGGCTTCGGCTGCTCGGGCTGCGGCCTCCTCGACTAGGGCTTCGGCTGCTCGGGCTGCGGCCTCCTCGGCTAGGGCTTCGGCTTCGGCGGCAATGGCTCGCGCTTCGGCCTCGGCGATCGCCGCTTGGGCTGCGGCTTCCTCCGCGGCGGCGGCCTCAGCGGCTGCCGCGGCCTCGGCTGCAGCCTGCGCTTGAGCTTCGGCTTCGGCTACCTCGGACTCGGCTTGAGCCTGGGCAAGCTGCCGCTCGAGTTCGACTACTTCGTCGGGGCTGGCCGTTCCTGCGGCTTCGGCTGCGGCGGCCGCAAGCGCTTGCTCGGCCTCTGCGGCCCTGTCCGCAGCCGCTTGGGCTTCGGCGTCGGCTTGTGCTTTCTCTTCGGCAGCAGCCTCGGCTTCGGCCTGGGCTTGGGCTTCAGCTTCGGCGGCAGCCTCGGCCTCGGCCTGCGCTAGCGCCTCAGCTTCGGCGGC
>JAJDZO010000172.1 GCA_022824605.1 Acidimicrobiia bacterium | reverse complement strand
GTCGTTGTTGTCGATTCCAGTGGACTCGCACTCTCCGGCAAGGTAGGCGTGCAAGGTGGTGTGCACGCGGTCTACCGACACGGGTGCTCCACTGTGTGACTGCAACAGGGTCTCGGTGTCGGCGATCGCCTGGAAGACGTCCGCGCGTGAGGTTTGAGGCGCCGTGCTGTCGACAACGATTCCGTGGAGTCGTTCGGCCCACCCGAGGAGTTCACGGCGGGACTCCTCGGTGCGGGTTGACGGAGCATCCGATCCAGCGACGGGGAAGCGGTCTACAACCCCCCGAATGATGCGTGCCTGCGCCCACGGCTCCTGTCCCGCGATGATGGCGATGAAGCGCTTCCGCGTCGTTCCTTCATATTGGTAGGGGTCGATGTCGAGATCGCAGTACTCCGGGTAGAAGTCGGTGTGGGTGCGGTAGTTGAAGTCTCCGAGGTAGCCGTCAGTCACACCGATGTAGCGGTTGACTATCTTCAAGATCTCGGCCTGTGAGAGACCACCTGTGCTCACAACTCGAGCGTAACGATGGTGTCTAGCGGTTCGGGACGACTCGCCTACCAGAGCGAACCCGCGATCGCGGACTGACACTCGGGTCTCTGCGGGCCTGCTTCCCGACGGTCCTCAAGTAACTGGTGTCAGTCCGAGGCGTTCAACCACTCCTCACGAGACACGCCCGCCTGCTTGAGAATCTCGCGGAGGAGCGGAACCCCGATGTCCTTGCGGTGGTGAGGATTAGGGATGTGGACTTTCCGTCTACCCTTAACCATATAGTCGTGACCCCTTGATGTTCTAGGGCCGTCCCAGCCGAGCTTCCTGAGTCGCCTAATCAGAACGATCCTCGTTGTCGGCGACAACGGGGGACTCATCTCTTCGCTACAAGATGAACGCCCTCCATGCTGGGAATGTCGTCGTCTCCGTCCTCAAGCTTGAGACAGGCCCAGCCGATTAGTACGGACCTCAATTCGTCGAGCGCTCTCTCCTCGGAGTCGCCGAAGCCCCAGGCACCTTCGATGCCAGCGACGGTCGCGACATAGCCCGATGGATCATCGATGTAGCGGACCGCTGCGTGGGAGACGGCGATTTCAGCCCATGAGGCAACCAGTCGGTCGAGTGCAGAACCAGGCTGGTCATCCGACTCAGCCTCGCCGGCCTGAGGCGCGTCCTGGTCGCTGGTCGAGTCCTCCTCGCCTGACAGCAGGCGCTCTAAGTCGACATCGGTTGGCCAGTACCTTTGTTGCTCGTCCCCCTTGCTTGGAGAGATCTCGTTCTCCAAGTCCGAGTTCACCGAAGGGCGCTTGACCGGCGAAGAGGTGACCTCAGCCGGGCGGTCGATCGACATCAGGTTTGTTGCCATCACGCACCACCCTCCTCGCTGGCCGAGATGGCCACGACATTGTTGGACTCAATCAGGTAAACGGGCTGTCCCTTCGGGTCGGTCTGTCCGTCGACACGATAAACGTTGACGACGACGAGCTTCACGCGCGCGATGGTGCCGTCATCGAGGAGGTACTCGTTCCAGTATTCTCCGGTCGCCCGAAATCCAACCTCCGTAACGTGTAGAGGGTTGCCGTCGGGTCCGGGTAGCTGGCGTTTGCGTTCCATCCCTTCGATCCCCTCCCTTGTGGTCCTGTGCTGGAACTCCAGCGGAACGATGGGAGTGTAGGCCCACGATGGCCCACTGAGCCGCACCGGGGGTCCCGCTAAAGGACGCAGGCTTCTAATGGATCTTCTTATGGACGGGGCGGCACGGGGCGTTATCCACTGGCATTGTCCGACACTGCGAATTCGCGAAAGCCCACTTCAGAGGCACTTTCTGGTGCGGGCTGATACAGCTCGACACGGCTCGGAGGCAACTCATAACCCGAAGGTCGTAGGTTCAATTCCTACCTCCGCCACCCAAAAAAGCCCAGGTCAGAGCACCCGCTCCGGCTTGGGCTTCACCGTGTCAGGGTTGATGGGTCATCGTATCGGTGGGGCGGGTGTGCGAACATCGGTGGTGATGCTGCAGCGTGCGGTGCATTTCGAGCCGGGCCGGAGCGCGGTCCCCGTCGAGATCTCGGCGGAGCTTCCGGAGACGGGATGGGTGTGGATCGACATCACCGCGGGGCGTGACGATCACGACGAACTGTCCGAACTGGCCGAGCAGCTGGGGCTCGACGCTCTGGCGGTGCGCGATGCGGTGGAGGACATCGACCTCCCCAAGGTCGACGACTTCGGGTCGTTCATGCTGGTGGTGCTGCACGCGCTGGGCGAGGAGCGGATCGAGACCTACGAAGTCGACTGCTTCTTGTCCGAGCGCCGGCTGGTCACCATCCATGACCAGCGCTCGCTGTCGGTCGATGCGCTCTGGGAGGGGGTCCAGCGACAGGCAGAGTTGGCCAGCGGAGGTCCCGACGAGGCGTTGGCCCGGCTGGCTGATGTGGCTACCCGGCGGCTCGTGTCCGTGCTCGACGTGTTCGACGATCGCACCGAGGAACTCATCGAGCGCGCCCTCAGCGCAGACGCCGACTTCTTGGTGGAGATCACCGCGGTGCGCTCCGATCTGGCCGCGCTGCGCCGTGCGGTGCATCCCCAGCGGGAGGCGCTCGACATCCTGCGCCACTCGATCTCGCCGCTGGTCTCCTCCGGGGGCCGTCGCCGGTTCTCCGACGTGTTCGACACCGCTTCGCGCACCGCTCAAGGCGTCGACGGGGCCCGCACCGCGCTGGCGGAGACCCTCGACGCCTACCGCGGCGCGGAGGCCCGCCAGGCCACCGAGGTCACCAAGGTTCTGACCGTGTACGCGGCGATCATGCTGCCGCTGTCGCTGGTGGCCGGGTTCTTCGGCATGAACTTCGTCGACCTGCCGCTGCTGACCAGCCCGACCGGCTGGATCGTCGTCACGGGGCTCATGGCGATGGTCGCCATCGTTTCGTTGGGCGTGTTCGTGTCGCTCGGGTGGACGCGCCGGACGTCGGGCCGCAGCGCGGGCGCGATCCTCGGCCGTGGCCTTGTGGAAGCCGCCCGGACACCGGCGCAGCTCGTAGGAGCAGTGTTCGAGATCTCCACCATGCCGATGCGCTCGGTGGCCGGATCCGTCAGCGGAGCCCTGCGGCCCAAGCCCGCCGACCCAAGCGACGGGTAACAGACCCGGCGGTTGCTCGGCCGGTTCATCCGCCTGGCCCTCGTGGGTTAGCCTGAGAGCTTGCCTGTATTCCTCGGAGGACTGGCCGCGGCTCTGCTCGGCATGGGGGATTTCTTCGGGGGAGTCGGCGGTCGTCGGGTCGACCATCCCGGGGCGGTGGTCTCTATCGCCTGGCTGGCGTCGTGGGTGGGCGCGGCGGTGGCCGGAGCCTTCGTATTGGTGTTTCCTCCTGCGGCCTTCAACCGGGGGGACTTCTACTGGACGCTGGTGGCGGTTGTGTTGGTGGCGACCGTCCGACCGTTGCTCTACCTGTCCATGGAGCGCGGTCCGATGGCCGTGGTCGCCCCCGTGTTCAGCCTGGTGTCGCTGGTGATCCCCGCAGTGATCGGACCCTTGACCGGCGAGTCGCTGAGTGGAGCGGAACTGGTCGGGGTGGTGCTGACCATTCCGGCGGTGCTGCTGATCGTGAGCGAGGGCGGATTGCCCACAGACAGGGCGCTGTGGTCGCGGTCGGCGTTGGGTATGGGCTGCCTGGTGGGTGTGCTGCTGGGTCTTCAGAGCTTGATCTTCGGGCAGATCAGCTCCGACGCCGGTGCTATGCCCGCGTTCGTGACTCAGCTGGGCGCGGCAGTCTTCATTCCGTTGATCGCCAGGCCGCTGCAACCCTTGGCCCCGCTGTCGTCTGACGTGAAGCGTTTCGGACTGCTGGTCGGTCTGATCGACATCGGCGCGGTCATCGCCTTCGTCATTGCGTTCCAGCGGGGAAATGTGGCGGTGGTGGCGGCCATGCTGGGTTTCGCTCCGGCCACAACCATGACCCTGGCGTGGAGGATCTACCACGAAGCCGTGCGTCGCTGGCAGTGGGTGGGAGCGTCAATGGGCGCAGTAGCCATAATCCTGTTCTCCACCGCCGCCTGACCCGAACCAGCAAGAGGATCTGATCGGCTCACCTGGCTGAGCCGCGCCGGTCGCCTATCGCACGGGTGGACAGGCGACGCCTAGCTGCTCTGGTCGGCAACGGGTGCCAGGAACGAAGCCATGATGGCGTGATTTGCCCTCCACCCACGGCCGCTCCTGCGGACAATCCCGGCGTCGTGAAGCCGGTTGAGGTCCCGGCTCAAGGTTCGCGGACCCGTTGTGGCGTACATGGCAGCCAACCCGGGGTCGAGCATCGGTGCCTCAGTCTTGGACACTTCGCGGTCTGACGGCATGGCGAGCACAAGCGTTCGCTGTCGGTCCCGCGCCGGGCTGGTCGGGAACCTGTTCATGACCTCGTGGACGTAGTTGATCCAGGCGACTTGGAATTGTAGTTCGCTCACCTCGTCGATCTGGTCTCTGAGGCCGTCCACGAAGCCTTCTGCGGCGTAAGCCACGAAGTCGACCGTTCGACGGCTCCGGCTGGCCTTGGCCAACTCGCGGTAGTACTGGTCGCGGGTGAGGTTGTAGTGGTTCGAGAGTAGATGGGCAGCGGGAACCGGCGCCATCGGGCTGCACGCCAGGATCTTGAACTCGAGGAGCCTTGCAGTACGACCGTTCCCGTCGCCGAACGGGTGCAGCCAGGCCATGTATAGGTGGGCGTACACGGCCCGGGCCACGGTGAGGGCGAAGCCGATCTCGGGATCGTCGGACTTGAAGGTCTCGCTCTCAAGCCACTGGGCTAGGCGGTCGAGCAGGTAGTCGCAGTCCTGGGCGGGTGCACCCCGATAGTTGGCTACGACCACCTCGTGTGTTCGCACTGCCCCCGGTCGCGCGTCGGGCTCATGCTCGGTGCCCTCCAGCAAACGCCGGTTGAAGTCGCAGATCAGATCCTTGGTGACCGGGAACTCACCACCCTCGGTGACTAGATCGGCGATTTCCTGCAGGGCGTCGAGTACATTGCGGACTTCGCGTTCCTGGTAGGCCCGAGACGGCGGGGCCTTGAAGGTGCCGTCGAGGATCCCCGCTACCTGCTCCTCGGTGAGGGTGTTGCCTTCAATGGCTGTAGTTGCCTGGGCGCCCTTGACCATGGCGATCTGATAAAGGCGCTCGGCCACATCGGGCCGCAGTGGTGCTCGGGCCAGCTGTTCGCATCTCGCGCTTGCCTCCCCCAACAGCATCCAGGTCTTGGGCGGCAGATCGTTGAGGTCGGTAGCCTCGAAATTGATCCACGGATGCGACTCCAAGTAGCGCCTCATGGCTGGACTCTACTAACTACCACCTATTTTGTCCAAGTGACTGTCCAAAGAGATGTCCAAGATCCACGAGCCCTGCTTCCGACGGGATCGACCGTATGCGGCAGTTCCGGTTCGTCTGCTTGCCTGGCTTCTCAGTCACTGTCGCCTGGTTGGAGGAGCACTACCTGGCTGAGGGCGCCGACCACGGCCACACCACCGTCTGGGGATACCACCCGCTGGCAGCAGTGCACGACGACACCGGCGAAATCATCCACGCCCGGATGCGGTCGGGGTCCTCTCACTGGTCGCGCGACTCAGCTGTCGGTGTCCCACCAGAT
>JAJDZO010000137.1 GCA_022824605.1 Acidimicrobiia bacterium | reverse complement strand
TGGCCGAGTCGTTCACCCCTATCGGCGACGGATCGTCCTGGGAGATGAAGCTGCGCGAGGGGGTGCGTTTCCATGACGGCACGACCCTCGACGCCGCCGATGCCCTCGCCACCTTCGAGGCCCAGTTGGCCGATCCCATCATCTCGCTGGCGGTCAAGCCCCCCTTCGACGAAGAAAACCCCATCGAACTGGTCGATGACCTCACGGTGCGCTACAACCTGAAGGAGCCGAGGGCGCGCTGGCCCATGCAGGTCACCAGCCAGCTGGGCATGATCCTTCCCTCGGAATGGCTCGAGCGGGCGCTGACCGACGCCACCCTGAACCAGATGCCGGTGGGAACCGGACCGTTCATGATCGAGAGCCGGGTCCCCGACGAGGTCACCGTGCTGGTCCGCAACCCCGACTATTGGGCGGCCGACCTCGTCGACACCTACCTCGACCGGATTGAGATCTACCCCATAACCGACCTCGTCGTCGCGGCGGAGCGCGTCGCGGCCGGCGACATTGATCTGGTGATCACCAGCAACTCCGACGCCATCTTGACCCTGCGTGACGCCGACGGCGTGCGGACCATCGAGAACGTCCGCACGGAGGAGGACTTCGCGATGATGAACACCCAGAGGCCGCCCTTCGACGACATCCGGGCCCGGCAGGCCCTCACGTTCGCCACCGACCGCGACGCCTACGTGGCTTTCATCCGCCAGGGTGTGTCGCCGGCGGCCGACACGATGTTCCATCCCGATCTGATCTGGCACAACCCGAATGTGAAGCAGGAAACGAACATGCCCGACCGGGCTGGACCCCTCGTCGCCGAATACTGCGCCGACTTCGCTGAGAACTGCACCGACGGCAAGATCAATTTCGAGCTGCAGTACTCGGGGCCGTCGATAGCCCAGTCCCGTATAGCCGATCTGCTGATCGACAGCTGGGAGCAGTACTTCCACGTGACCGAGCAGGAACTGCTCCAGGACTCCCACATACTCGAGGTGGCTGTCGGTCAGTTCAACGTGGTGACGTGGCGGCAGTTCGGTGCCGTCGACCCGGACAACGACGTTCTGTGGATCGAGTGCCGCTCGATCAGCGCCATCTCGCTCAACTGGCCGCGCGACTGCGATCCGGATCGGGACGCTCTGCTGTTCGAGCAGCGGGCCATCGACGACCTCGACCGCCGAGTCGAGATATGGCACGCCATCCAGGAGGACCTGCGGGACTCGTACACGTACATCTTCTTCAACCACACCAACTGGACCATCGGGGCGCGAGACAACGTGCACAACATCTGCGGCCAGACCTCCCCCGGCGGCGATGAGGTGTTCTGCAACCAGCAGGGCAGGCTGCAGCTCAACCAGATCTGGCTGAGCTAGATCCGCGGACCTGCCGGCGCGGCGGGACGATTCCGGGTGCGCGCGCGACCCCGAGGGACGGTGGCCCGGGTGGTCGCCGCCCTCACGGCGTCGGCGTTGATGGCGTCGGCATGCGGCGGCGGCGACGACGGCTCCGAGCCTGCGGCCGCGCCGGCCGCGGACACGGTCGAGCCGGCTGCTCCCGCAGAGACGGCAGACACAGCAGGGCCCACCACAGAGACGGCGGACTCCGGCGGCGCGACCGGCGAGGCGCCCGCAACAGCCGACATCGAGCAGGGCGCCGACGGCGCAGACGCCGAGCAGGAACTGCTGGTGGCGCCGGTCGACACCACGACCACCACCACGCCGACCTCCGGCGGCGAAGCTGACGCCGATGCGCCCGCGGTGCTGGAACCCCAGTACGGCGGCACGTTGAGAGTGGCCGCCTCCGCTGAGGGAGACGGCCTCAGTCCTGCGGCCAACGCCATCTCGACGCCGGTGTACCTCATGGCCCACCCGGTGTTCGACCCACTGGCCTACTTCGACACGGAGGGCAACTGGATTCCGGTGCTGGCCGAGTCGTGGACCAAGATCGGCGACGGCACGGTCTGGCAGATGAAGCTGCGCGAGGGGGTTCGTTTCCACGACGGGACCGAACTCGACGCCGACGACGTAGTCGCGACGTTCGAGGCGCAGCTGGCCGATCCGTTGATATCGATTGCGTTCAGGCCCGGATTCGATGCCGACGAGCCCATCCGCAAGGTGGACGAGTACACCGTCGAGTTCGTCGGGGTCCGCCCCTCGGCCCACCTGCCCAACGCGTTCACCGGCCAGATCGGGATGGTGCTGCCGTCGGAGTGGCTCCAGCGGGCCGCAGCCGACCCGTCGCTCAACCAGATGCCGGTCGGGACCGGGCCGTTCATGGTTGAGAGCCGGATCCAGGACGAGGTGACGGTGCTGGTGCGCAACCCGGACTACTGGGCGGCCGACCTCATCGACGTGTACCTCGACCGCATCGAGGTATACCCCATAACCGACGACGCGGTCGCCGCGCAGCGGCTTCTGGCTGGAGAACTCGACCTGATGGTCACTTTCGGCACCGGGGCCATACTGACCCTGCGCGACGGCGCCGAGGCGGGAGTGACCACCATCGAGAACCAGCGCGCCGACGAGTCGATGATGATCATCAACACTCAGAGCGCGGTCTTCTCAGACATCCGGGCCCGCCAGGCTCTCACGTTCGCGACCGATCAGGACCTTTACGTGGAGCTGATCGGCGAGGGCGTCGCGCCGGCAGCCGAGACGATGTTCCATCCCGATCTGATCTGGCGCAACCCCGACATCGAGCAGGAGACCAACCTGGCCACCAGGGCGGGAGCGCTCGTGGCCGGGTACTGCGCCGACTTCGCCGAGAACTGCTCCGAAGGCAGGATCGACATGCGGCTCTCCGTGCCGGGCCCGTCGGTGGAGAGCGGGCGCATCGTCGATCTGCTGGCCGGCTCCTGGGGCGAGTTCTTCAACGTCGACGCGGCGGTGAAGCCTCTCGATGAGATGATCGTCGATGTCGCGCTGGGCAACTTCGACGTGGCCCAGGCGTACGCGTTCGGGTCGGTCGATCCCGACAACGACGTGATCTTCCTGGAGTGCGGGTCGATCAGCTTCATCTCGCTGAACTTCAGCCGCCACTGCGATCCCGAGCGCGACGAGCTGATCTACGAGCAGCGCGCCATCGACGACCTCGACCGGCGGGTGGAGATCTGGCACCGCATCCAGGAGACCATCCGCGACGCCTACATGTTCATCTTTCTCACCCACAACAACTGGACCATCGGGGCCCGCGACAACGTGCACAACATCTGCGGGCAGATCGGGCCCACCGGCGACGATCTGTTCTGCAACAGCCAGGGCCGGATCTGGCTCAATCAGATCTGGTTGAGCTAGCCGGCCGGCCCCGTTCCATCGCTGTGCCGTCGGTTTCTCACCCGACCTCAGGCGAAGCTGTATGCTCTCCGACCGCCATGACTGCCAGTTGTGATTCATACGATGCCTCGACTGGGCGAGCCGGGGTGGTAGCTGCTCTTGGCTAGATACCTGTTGCGCCGGGCTGTGCAGTTGGTGGCTGTGCTGTTCGCAGTGACCTTCCTGGGCTTCGCCTCCATGAACCTGGTGGGCGACCCGCTCGTGAACGTGGTGGGGGCGCTGGCCGAGCTCGACTGCGAAGGCATCGAGGCGGGGACAGTCGAGGACACGTCGGCGGACGTCGCCAGCAGCGACTGCGACACGGTGGCTGCGGCCAAGGCCGAGTACCACCTCGACCGGGCCGTGCCGGTGCGCTACGTGCTGTGGCTCAGCGACATGGCCACCGGAGACCTCGGCACGTCGTTCCAGAACGACCAGCCGGTGAGCGAAGTGATCCGCGAGAAGCTGCCCGAGACGGTCATCCTGCTGGTCATGGCCCAGATCGTCTCGCTAGGCCTCGCCATCCCGTGGGGCGTGATCGCGGCCTACCGGGCGAACCGGGCCTTCGACCGGGGCTCCACGGTGGCCTCGTTCGGGCTGCTGTCGATTCCGAACTTCGCGCTGGGCGTTGTGCTGTTGTACATGCTGGCCCTGCGATGGCAGATCTTCCCGTCGGCCTACGAGAGCGAAAACCTGGGGGGACTGCTGTTCTCGCTGATACTGCCCGCCCTCACTCTGGGCCTGCCCTTGGCGGCCAGCTACCAGCGACTACTGCGCACCGACCTGATCACCACCCTGCAGGAGGACTTCGTGCACATGGCGCGGGCCAAGGGTCTGCCGCCGCTGCGGATCATGTTCCGGCACGCCCTGCGGCCGTCGATGTTCTCGGTGGTGACCGTCTTCGGCGTGAGCACCGGATCCCTGATCGGCGGATCCCTG
The DNA here is from genome assembly GCA_022824605.1 of Acidimicrobiia bacterium. Lineage (GTDB taxonomy): Bacteria > Actinomycetota > Acidimicrobiia > Acidimicrobiales > Aldehydirespiratoraceae > Aldehydirespirator. The sequence continues at coordinate 1,513 of JAJDZO010000137.1, read as the reverse complement.
GTGGTGGAGCAGATCTTCGGCATTCCTGGAATCGGCCGTGAGATCGTGACCGCGGTGGTCCGCGACGACTTCCCGGTGGTGCTGGCCATCGTGATGGTGGTAGCGGTCACCTTCGTGGTGATCAACTTCCTAGTGGACCTGCTGTACAGCTGGCTCGACCCGAGGGTGCGGGCACGATGAACGCTGAAGACCGGGACACCGGCGCAACGAAGACGTCGCGCGATCCGCGGCTGTCGCGCCAGCGAATGCTCTGGCAGTTCCGGCTGCTGCGGCTGGCGCGGTCCCGACGGGTGCCGACCGACGCCCCCGCGGGCGATGACGCACCGGTGCGTCGCCGCCTGGGTTTCGCGTTCTGGCTGGCGGTGGCTTGGCTGGTGGCCATGGCCTTCGTGGCCATCTTCACGCCGCTGCTGCCGATGGCCGACCCCACGGAGGTGGCCTTCTCGGGCCCGCGGGAGTCGCCCTCCTGGGACGCCTGGTTCGGCACCGACGCGCTGGGCCGTGATGTGTTCTCGCGCACGATGCACGGTGCCCGCATCAGCCTGGCCGTGGGCGGCTTCGCCATCGTGTTCGGCATGGTGGTCGGCGGCGGGCTGGGAATGCTGGCCGGGTACTACCGGGGCCGGCTTGATCAGACGGTGGGTTTCGTCTTCTTCGTGCTGCTGTCGTTCCCTGCGCTGGTGCTGGCCATTCTGATCACCGCCACCTTGGAGCGCAGCCTGCTGGTGGTGAGCCTCACCCTCGGAATCCTGTCGGTGGCGCCCGTCGGGCTGCTGTCTCGGGCTTCCACGCTGGTGTTCGCCGAGCGGGAGTTCGTGTCGGCGGCTCGGGTGCTCGGGGCCCGCAACGGCCGGATAATCGTGCGGGAGCTGCTGCCCAACGTCGTCATTCCCATGGGTGCGCTCACTCTGCTGGGGATGGCGGTGGCGGTGGTGGCCGAGGGTTCTTTGGCCTTCCTCGGGTTGTCGGTGGCCGGAGAGGACTCCATCTCGTGGGGCAAGATGATCGTCGATGGATCAGGTCTGCGCGATCTTCAGAACGCCACCCATGTGACGATGTTCCCGGTGGCGGTGATGTTCGTGACCGTGCTGGCGCTCAACTTCGCCGGTGATCGCATCCGCCAGTATTTCGACGTGAAGGAGCTGGCCTTCTGATGGCCGAGCCGACCGCTACCACTGAGCCGGCTGGTCAGGCTGCTGCCGCGGCTCCGCTGCTGTCGGTGCGCGACCTGCAGGTGCGTTTTCCGACCGAGCGGGGCACGGTCAACGCGGTCAACGGGGTGAGCTTCGACCTCTATGAGGGCAAGACCCTCGCCATCGTGGGCGAGTCGGGCTCGGGCAAGTCGGTCACCGCCAAGACGCTGATGAACCTGTTGCCCCGCACCGCTCAAGTCAGCGGTGAGGTGACCTACGACGGCCAGGACGTGAGGGCTCTGGCCGCGGCAGGAACCAAGCACTTCTTCGGCGTGAAGATGACGATGGTGTTCCAGGATCCGATGACCTCGCTCAATCCC
>JAJDZO010000223.1 GCA_022824605.1 Acidimicrobiia bacterium | reverse complement strand
GTAGCAGCGAGGCGTCTCGGAGTGTCGCCTCGACGGGTTCGGCAGATGATTGCCGACAAGAAGCTGCCAGCCCGGCGGGTTGGCCGGGCGTGGGCGATAGACGAACGTTACCTCAAACCGTCGATCCGTCGGCCCGCCCATCGCCCGTGGAAGCCAGCATCGGCTTGGGCGGCACTCTCCGCCGTCGAGGGGAAGGCTCCGCCGTGGCCGATGGCGGCCTACGGACAGCACCGGGCCCGAAGACGGGCCGCTGAAGGGCTCTCCGCAATCTCCGGTCAGCTCTATGAGCGGGCTGAGCGCCGCTCCTTCTACGCCCACCCGGCCGACCTCTCCCGCATCCTCGCGTTGGAGGGGGTGGTCCGGGCTGGAGTTTCCGCCGCAGCCGACCATGGCATCGACGTTGTCGGTGGAGGCCTCGACGAGGCATATGTGTCCGTATCGGCGCTGGCTCGAATTCACGCCTCACACCACATTGAAGAGCGCTCAGAGCGGCCCAACCTCATTCTGAGGGTCGTATCCGACGTTGACTGGCCGTTTCCCGATGGCGCAGAAGCAGTGCCCCTCGCCGTCGCCGCCATTGACCTGCTTGAATCCGACGATGAACGCTCCCGTCGGGCCGGTGCCGAGATCCTCGGCCAGTTATGAGTCGCCCCATCATCGACCGCCCGCCGGTCGAGTTGCCCGAATATCCCGGCAGCGGCCCCATATGGGATGCGCTGCTGGACCTGGCCAACAACCGCTCCCGACTCGAATGGACGCTTATCGGCGGGCAGATGGTGATGCTCCACGCCGCGGAGAACCAGGCCGCACCGTTACGCGTCTCGCGCGATCTCGACATCGTCGTCAACGCCCGCGTCGTGACCGGAGCGCTGCGGAGTATGGTCGCAAGCCTCAAGCAGACTGGATTCGAGCTCGCAGGCGCATCGCCAGATGGGATCGCGCACCGCTACGTCCGCGGACAGGCCAGCATTGACCTGCTCGCCCCCGAAGGACTTGGCCAGCGCGCCGACCTAACCACTACCCCGCCCGGGCGCACAGTCCAAGTTCCTGGCGGCACTCAGGCTCTCAACCGCACCGAGATGGTTCCCGTAGCTCACGTTGGCCGGAACGGCCTCGTACCCCGCCCGTCGTTGCTCGGTGCCATCGTCGTCAAAGCCGCCGCTATCCCCGTTGACGACGCCCCCCGCGCCCAGGAGCACGACCTGGCCATGCTGCTGAGCATGATCGCCGACCCTGCTGTGATGGCTGCCAGCATGACTCCCAAGGACCGCAAGAGACTGCGTGCCACTGGCCTCGACCAACCCGACCACCCGGCGTGGGGCGCTCTTGACGATGCCGCCGCCGACCGTGCCCGCCTCGCCTACCGGTCTCTATCCCACCCGCGTCACCCGGCAGATGGAAGCGCCGTTTGAAGCAGGCTGAGGGGGACCCGTTTGTGAGTCCAGGTGCTATGGGTGTTGTGGTTGGTGTTGGTGAGGGGAACGGTGCCTATCCAGATATAGCCGAATGGCACTGTCGAGTATTGGAAATCATGCAATCTTAGGAGAACGCCATGATATTTTCGGGCTTGTCACACCCCTCTGGCATGATGTGCTCATGGTGATGAGTACGGCACGACGGGTGCGGGACGGGCTGGCGGAGTTGATCCGGCTGGTGAACGATCCGGCTACTTCGACTTCGGATCTGCGGGTGCTGCTGGGAGAGTGCAAGGCGTTCGGCGGGCAGTTGACGGTGTTGCAGGCTGATGCGGCTGCTGGCCTAGCGGTGCGGGAACGTCACGGCGACGGCGGTGTGGGGGTGCTGGCGCAGGCGGCGGGCTTGTCGCGGCGAGAAGCAGCGGGGCAGGTCAAGACGGCGAAGCGGCTTGAGGATCTGCCTTCGGTGCGCGAGGCGGTCGAGAACGGGGAGATCTCGGTCGCGAACGCCAGGGTGCTTGCAGGTACGTCCGACAAGACCAGTTCCGATCAGGTGGCGGAGGACGGGGACCTTCTGGCCAAGGCTGCGGTGCTGTCGCCCGAGCAGCTGGCGAGAGAGGCGGGCCGGTGGGCGGCGCAGCGCCAGGTTGACGGCGGTGAGGAACTGTACCGGCGGCAGCGGGCCCGGCGGCGGTTGAGCATCTTCGACGGCGACGACGGGATGGTGCTGGTGCGAGGGGAACTGGACCCGGTCATGGGCGCCAAGGTGCGTAAGCGGTTCCTCCAGGAGGCCGAGCGGCTGCGCCGGCTGGACCTGCATGGTCCTGGCGCAGACAAGCGCACCCTCAGCCGGCGGATGGCCGACGCCCTCGAGTCATTGACGTCCCATGGCAGTATCTATTCCCGCGCAGATGCCACCACGAACGGGTCTGGCTATGGCAGCACTGAGAGCAGCACCGACAGGTTTGCCACAGGCACCGGTGACGGCCGCAGCGGCACTGCCGACGGCAGGTGCGGGTGCGGAAGCAAGCCGTCTGCCGACATTACCATCGTGCAGCACCTCGACGCGGCTGGCACGCGAGCGTTCGCGGAGATAGCTGGCGGCGAACCGATCCCCCAGCGTGTGCTCGACGAGCACTTCTGCAACGCAAGCATCAAGGGCGTGGTCTTCAGTTCTGCGGGTGTGCCACTGTGGCACGGACACGCCAAGCGGCTTGCCACCAAGGCCCAGATGAACGCGCTCAGGGCGCGGTACGGGGCGTGCGGGGGTTGCGGTGCCGACATGTGGATCTGTCAAGGCCATCACATCGAGGCCGTGCTGCGGGGCGGCCCGACGAACATCGACAACATGATGTTGTTGTGTTGGGCCTGCCACCAGAAGGTGCACCAGCACGGGTGGCGGGAGGTTCCCGACGGTAGGGGGCTGTACACGATCGAGCCGCCTGAGCGGATCCGTCACGGACCCGCCCGCGCTCCCGATCCACCAGCCGCGGCCGGGCCTCCAAGCGGCGTCCCGCGAAGTGATCCTCGATCGAGGCGACCTCTCCCACGGTTGCACTGCCAACCGCTGTTCGGGTAGGCAGTCGCCTGACTGCCGGCCGTATGGCGCCGACACCACAAAGGGCAGCACCGCCCCGGCTGCTCTGTTGCGTCTGACTTCGCGCGACGGGATCCACCGCGAATCAGTCCGCATGTGGTGAGGTCTTCGGGCGTGAGCAGAGGGAGTGCTCATGTCCGAGTCGGGTCATCCGACGCGCCGCGCCAAGCGGTTGTTGTCGGCCGAGCAGAAGTACGAGGTCTGGTTGGAGATCCTCTGTGGGGAGCTGACCGCGAACGAGGCGGCTGCGCGGGCTGGTGTGGATCGCTCCACGGTGTTGAAGCTGTGCAAGGTGGCCATCGCGGCGTTGCGGTCGCCGCGGCCGGGTCGCCGCGGCAGCGCCGCCGACTCCGAGCTGGTGCAGCTGAGAGCCGACAACGCCGGGTTGTTGGCCACGGTCGTCGAGCAGGCGATCGAGCTGGCCGCGTTGCGGGGGAAAGCAGCCTGGGGCTGAGCGGCCCGATCCCCCGGCGGGTTCCAGGCGACGTGAAGGACAAGCTGCTGGCCATCGTGTGTGAGTGTGTGGCCGCCGGGTGGACGACCGAGCGGGCCTGCTCGGTGCTCGAGGTCGACCGGCGCCGCGTCTGGCGCTGGCAGCGCCGCCGCGACAGCGGCGAGGGCCTCGAGGACCGCTCCCCGGGCGGCAACCCGGTCCACGCCCTGTTGGGGTGGGAGGTCGAGGACATCTTGGCGTTGGCCGAGCAGTGGGGCCCCACAGACCGCTCACACCGCAAGCCGGCGCATCGGGGCTCATCCCTCCAGCGGGTGTGGGTGGCGCCCTCGACGGTGCGCCGCGTGCTGGCCGCAGCCGACGTGAACCTTCCCGCCGCGCCGCCGCGGCCCGCGCCCCGACAACGCAGACCATGGCTCGAGTGGGTCCAGTATCGGCCCAACCAGGTGTGGGGACACGACGTGACCCGCTTCAGCCGCTGCCGGGCCGCGCCGAACTGCTTCGCTGTCATCGACTTGGTGCCGCGCAAGTGGATCTGCGCGCTGCTGTCCCCTGAGGAGACCGCGACCCAGACCCAGGCGCTGTTCCTCGACGCTCTCGAAGCCGAGAACCTCATCGGCGCAGTCGAGGACCGCCTCGACACCGCAGAGCTCCCCGACCCCGACCAGGTCCCCATCTTGTTGGCGGTCTCCGACAACGGCGCGCCCATGACCGCGGACACGGCCAAGGCGTTCACGGCTCTGTGCTCGATCGCCCAGCACTTCGGCCGCCCCGCCACACCCACCGACCAGGCGCCCATCGAGAGCTTCCTCGGCCACATCAAACAAGACTGGCCCCACCTCGAAGCCATCACCGACCCCGAGATCCTCAGCGCCGAACTGCAACGGGTCCGGACCGAGCACAACACTGTGCGTCTGCACGCCGGCATCGGCTACGCCACCCCCGACGACGAACACCAACGCAAAGGAGAAACCATCCGCCAAGCCCGACGACGCGGCCTCATCCGAGCCGACCGGGCACAACGAGCCGCACGACGAACCACCAACCACCCAGAACCCCACCATGCAGACTGAAACCCCGCCAAACCGTCGCGCGCAATCAGAAACTCGTCACTGCGTCGGCGCGCAGCCTGTCGGTGTCGCTGATGAACGAACCGCCCACCAGCATCGACGCCACCACCGACAGCGCCTTGGCCCCGGACCCCCGCCCCGACGCCGCCGGGCGCACCACCGCATCGATGAGCGCCTCCAGCCCGAGAC
>JAJDZO010000323.1 GCA_022824605.1 Acidimicrobiia bacterium | reverse complement strand
GAAGCGGTTGTGGGTGGCGGCCGCGTCGATGATGGTGCCGTCGCGGTCGATGTAGCTCCAATGGGTGAGCGTCAAGGCCACCTCGCGAGCCTGGTCGCCTTGGGCGTGCAGTCCGGTGCCCGACTCCGTGAAGTACCGCTCGGTCATGGGCAGCACCACGATGCCGGCGCCTCGACCCTGCAGGGCCTGCGTGGAGCGTTCGAACACCTCGACGTCGCAGCCCAACTCGTGCAGCAGCACCGCCGCGGTCAGCCCGCCGATGGATCCGCCCACCACCCCCACTCGCAGCCCGGTCAACGGCACTGTCGGACTCGCCACGCGAACGACGCTAGTGGCCCGGCACGCCGGCCCGAATCGGTGGATCAGATATGTTATAGGATCAAGCCGTGACGGAGCAGTCTTCAAGGCGCGTCGGGGTTGTGGATGGCTGATCGCTTGAGCCGGGGACTGCTGATCGGTGGCGAGGAGGTGGCCGCGGCCGACGGCGCGACCCTCGACATCATCAACCCCGCCAACGGTGAGTCCATCGGCACCTCCGCGGCTGCCGGCCCCGATGATGTGGACCGGGCCGTGGCCGCAGCCCGCGACGCCTTCGAGTGCGGCCCGTGGCGGCGCATGCCCATCGCTGAGCGGGCTGCGGTGCTGCACCGGCTCGCGGACGGGATCGACCGCAACCTAGATGACCTCTTCCGCCTGGAGACGCTCAACAACGGGCGGCCCATCTCCGAGACCCGGGCCCAGGTGTCGAGGCTGTCGGGCTGGTACCGCTACAACGCTTCGCTGCTGGTGGCCGACCGCACCGCGGTGACGCCCATGCCCGGCCCCTACCACGCCTACACCAGCCGCTTCCCGATCGGCACCGTCGGCATCCTGAGCTCCTTCAACCATCCGCTGATGATCACCTCCAAGAGCCTTGCCCCCGCCTTGGCCACCGGAAACTCGGTGGTGGTCAAGCCGTCGGAGCTGACGCCGTTCACGCCGCTGCGCCTCGCCGACCTGGCCGCCGAGGCCGGGGTGCCGCCGGGGGTGCTCAACGTGGTCACCGGGATCGGCTCGGTGGCCGGGGCCCGCCTGGCCGAGCATCGCGACGTGGGCAAGGTGGTGTTCACCGGCGGCACCGAGGCGGGTCGTTCGGTGTCGGCGGCGGCCGCTGCCCGCTTCGCCAAGGTCACCGTCGAGCTGGGCGGCAAGACGCCGGTGCTGGTGTTCGCCGATCAGCCGGTGGCCGTGTCGGCGCCCGGCGTGGCCTTCGGGGGGTTCATCGCCGCGGGCCAGACCTGCATATGCGGCAGTCGGGTGCTGGTGGAGGCCTCCATGCACGACGAGTTCGTCGAGGCGCTGGCCGCCATCGCCGGCTCGATCCGCATCGGCGACCCTGCCATCCACGCCACTCAGCTCGGCCCGGTGATCAGCGAGGCGGCCCGGCAGCGGGTGCTCGGCCACATCGCGGGAGCGGTCGGCGACGGTGCGCAGATCGTGTGCGGCGGGGGCGTGCCCGACGACGCCGCCCTCCGCGGCGGCTTCTATGTGGAGCCGACCGTAATCACCGGGGTCACCAACGACATGGCCTGCGCCCGCGACGAGATCTTCGGTCCGGTGGTGGTGGTGATCCCCTTCCGTGACGAAGCCGAGGCGGTGGCCATGGCCAACGACTCCGCCTACGGGCTCGGGTCGTCGGTTTGGACCTCGAACGTGGCCCGGGCCCACCGGGTGGCCGACGCCCTCGAGCACGGGATCGTGTGGGTCAACGACCATCATCGTCTCGACCCGTCGTTGCCGTGGGGCGGGGTGCGCGACAGCGGCAGCGGCCGTGAGGGCGGCTGGGAGTCGTTCCATGACTTCACCCATGTCCGGTCGGTGACAGTGCGCACTGCGCCCGACCCGGTGGACTGGTACAGCGGCGACAACACCCGACTCAACTGAGAACTGCGCGGGTAGGGCGAGGATGGCCAACGTCGCCTGGGACTTCTCGGGCCGGGTCGTGGCCGTCACCGGCTCGGCGTCGGGCATGGGCGCCGACGCGGTGCGGGCCTTCGCCGCGGCCGGCGCCGACGTGTACGGCCTCGACATCGACGAAGTTGGAGCCTCTGTGGCGGCGGACACCGGCTCCACCTTCCTGCACTGCGACATCACCGATGAGAGCGAGGTGGCCGGAGCGTTCGACCGCATCGAGCGGGACTCGAAGGGCCTCGACGTGCTGATCAACAACGCCGGCGGCTTCTGGCATCAGCACACCACCGAGACCCTGCCCACCAGCGAGTGGGACGCGGTCGTCGACTTGAACCTCAAGGGCGTGTTCCTGTGTACCCAGCACGCCATGCCGCTGCTGAGGCGCTCACAGGCGGGCCGAATCATCGCGCTGTCGTCGCTGGCGGGCCAGACCGCGGTCTATCGGTCGTCGCCGGCCTACGCCGCGGCCAAGGCAGGGGTGCTGGCCCTCAGTCGAGTGTTCGCCTACGAACTGGCTGCCGACGGCGTCACCTCCAACGCCATCGCGCCCAGCGCGGTGATGACCGACCGGATCCGCGAGGTACGAGGCCCCGAAGAGCGGGCCCGCACCGAGGCGACCATCCCGCTGGGCCGCTACGGCACCACCGGCGAGATAGTCCACTGGATGATGTTCCTAGCCTCCGACGAATCCGCCTACATGACCGGCCAGACGGTGACGGTCAACGGCGGCCGCTTCATGACCTGAACGGCCTGCACTGCTCCAGGTATCAGGCCAGTCCGCCGATGGCTAGGTACTTGGTCTCCAGGAACTCTTCTAGGCCGGCGCGGGCGCCTTCGCGGCCGATGCCGGACTCCTTGACCCCGCCGAACGGGGCCAGTTCGGTCATCAGCAGCCCGGAGTTGACGGCCACCATGCCGTACTCGAGCGCCTCGCCCACCCGCCAGGCTCGGGCCAGGTCGCGGGTGAAGAAGTACGCGGCCAGCCCGTAGGGGGTGTCGTTGGCCTCGGCGATCGCCTCATCCTCGGTGTCGAACCGGAATATCGACGCGACCGGACCGAACACCTCTTCGGCCGTAATGTCCATGTCGCCTGAGACATCGGTAAGGACGGTGGTCTCGTAGAAGGTGCCGCCGAGCGCATTTGGCGAGCCGCCAATGCGGACCGTAGCGCCATCGGCCACAGCCCCGGCGACCAGACGCTGCACCTTGGCGAGTGCCTGTTCATTGATGAGCGGCCCGATGTCGGTGCCCTCGGATGTGCCCAGCCCGATCCGCAGAGCGGCGGCCTCCGCGCAGAAGCGATCTACGAACTCGTCATATACGCCGGCTTGAACCAGGATGCGGTTGGCGCACACGCACGTCTGCCCACCGTTGCGGAACTTCGAGACGATGGCATGGCCTACGGCCGCGTCGACATCGGCGTCGTCGAACACGATCAGCGGGGCGTTGCCGCCCAGCTCCAGCGCCATCTTCTTGACGGTGCCCGCAGCCTGGGCCGTCAGCAGCTTGCCCACTTCGGTGCTGCCCGTGAACGAGATCTTCTTCACCGCCGGGTTGCTGGTCAGCTCCGCGCCGACCGCGGCTGGGTCCGAGGCGGTCACCACGTTGAGCACACCGGGCGGAATGCGGGCCCGTTCGGCCAGCTCGGTTAGGGCGAGTGCCGAGAGGGGAGTGTCCTCGGCCGGTTTGGCCACCACTGTGCAGCCCGCGGCCAGCGCGGGGGCGGCCTTGCGGGCGATGGTGGAGAACGGGAAGTTCCACGGCGTGATGGCGGCGACCACACCCACGGGCTGCTTGATCACCACCAGGCGCATGGCCGGGTCGTGGGTGGGGATGGTCTCGCCGTAGGCCCGCTTGGCCTCCTCGGCGAACCATTCGACGTACGCGGCTCCCGAGATGATCTCACCCCGAGCCTCGCCTAACGGCTTGCCCATCTCGGCGGTGACTATGGCCGCGAGTTCGTCAGCGTGGGCCACCATCAGCTCGTACCAGCGCCGCAGCACCGCAGAGCGCTGTTTGGCGGTGAGTGCCCGCCAAGTCGGCAAGGCCGCCTCGGCCGCGTCGACGGCCCGCCGCGCCTCGGCTGCGCCCATGTCGGCCACCGCCGCGATGGGCGCGCCGGTGGCCGGGTCGACCACATCGAACCTGCGGCCCGCGTCCGCCGGCGTCCAACGCCCGCCGACGTAGCCGTCGGTTCGTAACAGGTCCGGGTCAGCCAGGCCCAGACTGTCCGCCAGGTCCCGGCTCTCAGCTCTTCGCCGACTGTGGGGCGGCTCCAGGTCGTGGGCTCGCTCCAGGCGGTTCGAGTCGCTCATGGCGGCGCGTCCATGTAGTTCTCTACCGCAGTGATGAGTGCTCCCAGATCCTCGGAGCCGAGACCCGCGTCCGAGGTGTCCTCCAGGATCTGCCGGGCGACGCCGGCGAGGCGGGCCGTGGGCAGCGACTCGGCGGCGAGGCGCAGATCCTTGCGCATCAGGTCGACAGTGAACATCGGTGAGAAGTCTCGGGCGGCCATCGGCTCGGCCTTGTAGTCGAGCTGACGAGGCGCGGCGCCGGCGCGCAGCAGCTCGATTCCCTGGGCCACATCAATGCCGGTGCGCTCCATGGACACCACCGCCTCGGCGATGGCACCCAGGTAGGAGGTGAGCAGCCGGTTGCTGATCAGCTTGAGCAGCAGCCCCGACCCGTTGTCGCCCACCCTCTCGACCCGGCTTGCGAATGCCTCCAACACGCTGCGCGCCGTGGCGAGCGCTCCCTGCGGGCCACCGACCATCACGGTCAAGCTTCCCGCTTCGGCATGAATGGACGTGCCGCTCACCGGCGCGTCGAGGAATCCAATGGACCGGCGGCGGGCCTCGGCGGCCACCCTGCGGCTCCCCTCGACCGACACCGTCGACAGGTCTGCCGCCACCGCGCCCGCCTCCAGCACGTCGAGCAGCCCGCCAGTGGAGCAGTACACCTCCTCCACGTCGTCGCCGCCGGGCAGCGAAGAGCACACCACCTCGCACCCCGCGAGCGCCTCGAGGCTTTCGACGGTGGACAGCCGTGCCGATGCGGCCCGCCGGGACGCATCTCTGGAGGAATCGAACCCGGTCACCTCGTGCCCCGCTGCCGCGACGCGCCGAGCCATAGGCAAGCCCATCCGGCCCAGTCCCACAAAGCCGACCCTCATCGCGTCGGGGCGGGGTGTTTCCCGTTCAGGTCTGCTGCGCTCATTGACCGCCTAAACCACAGGATGACTGCCGATGGCCTCGCCCGTACGCGGCCGGTTCGCTTGCCTGCTCGCTCGGGCTTTAGCTCGACTCTCATCTCCGGGGTCTCACAGTTGGTCGACTTCTACGCCGAGCCCGGTTCCGGCGGGGACCTGGTATCGGCCGTCCTGCGCGACAAGCGGCGCCGAGGTCACGTCGGATTTCGCGCCCTGGTTGCCGGGGCTGCATCCGAAGCCCAGGTTCCGCAGCGCCGCCGCGCAGTGGACGTTGGCCGCGGCGGCCACGCTCGACTCGGCGATCTTGCCGGCGAGGTTGACCTCCAGCCCCAGCGACTCGCAAAGCGCGGCACCCCTCATCACCCCGGTGATGCCGCCCAGCTTGATCAGCTTGAGGCTCACTCCGGCCACGCCGGTGCGCCCGAAGCTGAGGATGTCGTTGTGGGAATGGATGCTCTCGTCGACGCAGATCGCCACAGGCGAGGCCCGGGCCACCCTCACCATGGCGGCGTGGTCGCCCTGGAGGATGGGCTGCTCGATGAAGCGGATGTCGAGGCCGTCGAGTGCTCGCAGGAACCGCATCGCCTCGGGCTCGGACCAGCCCCCGTTGGCGTCGCCGCTGAGCACGCAGTCCGCGGGCAGCGCCTCGCGGACTCGCCGCATCGTCTCGATCTCAGCGTCGACAGGCCCAAGGCCGAGCTTCAGCTTGAACCACCGGAACCCGGACTCGTGCTTGGCGATGGCGGCGGCGACGTCGGCGTCGGGGTCGCCGCTGCCGAAGATGGTGATGGTGGGCACCGATCCTCGGAATCTGCCTCCGAGCAGCTCCACCACTGGAACCCCGAAGTGCTTGCCGGCAAGATCGTGGAGGGCCATGTCGATGGCGCCGATGGCTGTGTCGTTCGCCTGGATCATCTGCCGCATGGCCCACCAGAGAGAGGTGCGGCGCAGGGGGTCTTCGCCCAGCAGGCGGGGGCCGAGAAAGTCGATGGCCGACGCGATGGCCCCCTGGGTGTCGCCGGTCAGGTTGACGGCCTCCACGCCTTCGCCCCATCCGATGAGGCCGTTGTCGGTGGTGATCTTCGCCAGCACGTTCTGGGAGCGCTCCACGGTGATCTGGGCCATCACCATCGGCTTGGCGAGCTGCACGGTGATCGGCACCGCCTCCACACTGACTATTCGCATCGGTCCTCGCTTTCTGGCCGGCGTCGAAGCGCGGGATGTGCTGAACTCGCCGGGCCGACCGGCAGCCGACGATCATGCAACATATATGATTGCCAGAATGGCTGCTGTACCGCGCCGCTACGACCACGAGACTCTGCAGGCGTTCGCGGCCGGAATCCTGCGCGCCGCCGGTGTCGCCGACGATCACGCCCACGTCACCGCCGAACGGCTGCTGGAGGCCGACATGCGGGGTCGCACCGGCCACGGCCTCATCCGCATCCCGCCCTATGTGCGGCGCATAGAGGCCGGAAGCGTCAACCTGCAACCCCGAGTGTCGCTGGTGTCCGAGGGGCCGACGTCCGCGCTGGTGGACGGCGACAACGGCCTTGGTCAGGTGGTAATGACCACCGCGGCCGAGATCGCCATCGCCAAAGCCATCGAGATGGGCATGGCCTGGGTGGGCACCGTCAACTCCAACCACGCAGGCGCCGCCGGGATCTATCCGGCGATGGCGGCCCGCCAGGGCCTGATCGCCCTCTACATGGCGGTGGGCAACGCCAACTCGATGCCGCCGTGGGGAGGCAACGAGAAGCTGCTCAGCACCAACCCGATAGCCATCGCGGTGCCCGCCGGCGACGGCCCGCCCTTCCAGCTCGACATCGCCACCACGGTCGCATCCCACGGAACCATCAAGGTGGCCGCCCAGGCCGCAGAGACCATGCCGGTGGGATGGGTGATCGATGCCGACGGCGAGCCCATCACCGACCCCAACCGGGCCCACGACGGGTTCCTCATGCCGATCGGCGGCTACAAGGGCGCAGGGCTCAACATCGCCATCGGCCTGCTGGCCGGCGCGCTCAACGGCGCCGCCTTCGGCCGCTCCGTCGTCGACCAGAACGCCGAGCTGGCCTCGCCCACCAACACCGGGCAGGCCATGTTCGTGATGCGGCCCGACCTGTTCCGGCCCGACGATCCGGGCGGGGCAGTGGCCGAGCACTTGGCCGAACTGCGGGGCTCGGGGTCGAACCAGCCGGGGCCGTTGAGGCTCCCCGGCGACGAGGCCGCCCGCCTCGAGGCCGAGAATCGAGCCCGAGGGATCGCGGTGCCTTCGCCGCTGCTGGAAGACCTCAACGCGGTGGCCCGAAGGCTGGGCGCCGACGAGCTAAACGACCGACAGGGATGTTGACATGAAGCTGATGACCTTCGACGACGGTGCGGGCCCGCGGGTCGGCGTGCTCGGCCCTGACGGCACCGTGGCCGACGTGTCGGCGACCGCGGGCGTGGGCGAGACCATGCTCGAAGTCGTGGAAGCCGGCGAGGAGGGGCTCGCTTCGATACGGGCCGCGCTCACGTCGAGCCCGCTGCACCGGGTGGACTCGGTGCGGGTTCGGGCGCCGATCATGCCTCGCAACAACGTGATGGCGGTGGGCCGCAACTACCACGACCACGCCAAGGAGTTCTCCGCCAGCGGCTTCGACGCCTCCGAGAAGAAGATGATCCCCGACCATCCCATCATCTTCACCAAGGCCCTGTCGTCGATAGTTGCACCGGGCGACGCCATCGACACCTCCATGGATCCCAGCGGCACCAGCGACTACGAGGGCGAGCTCGCCGTGGTGATCGGCACCGGCGGGCACCGCATCGCCGCCGCCGACGCCATGGCTCACGTCTTCGGCTACACCGTCATCAACGATGTGACCGCCCGGGCGCTGCAGGCCCAGCATGTGCAGTTCTTCATCGGCAAGAGCGCGGCCACGTTCTGCCCGATGGGTCCGTGCATCGTCACCGCCGACGAGTTCGGCGACATCGGCGCCGCCCGCCTGCGCACCACGGTCAACGGCGAACCCCGCCAGGACGCCCCCATCAGCGACTTGATCTTCGACATTCCCACCCTCATCGAGGCCATCTCGGCCGCGGTCCGGCTGCAGCCCGGCGACGTGATCGCCACCGGCACGCCGTCGGGGGTGGGTATCGGCTTCGACCCCCCGGTGTACCTCCAGCCCGGAGATGTGGTCGAGGTGTCGATCGACGGCATCGGCACGCTGCGCAACCCCGTGGTCTAGGGCTGGTGCCGAGTCGCCTGGAATAGCCGTGTCGCCGGGATTCAGCGCATGATCGTCGAGGTGATCTCAGTCGGGACCGAGCTGCTGCTCGGCCAGATCGTCAACTCCAACGCGGCCACCATCGCCCAGCGCCTGGCCTCAGCCGGCCTCGACGCCCACTACCAGGTGACCGTGGGCGACAACCTTGAACGCCTCACCGGCACCGTCGCGCAAGCCGCGGCCCGCTCCGACGCGGTGGTCCTGACCGGCGGTCTAGGCCCCACTCCCGACGATCTCACCCGCGACGCGCTGTGCGCCTTCGCGGGTGTGGCCACCGTGCGTGACCGGGTGCAGGAGCAGCGCATCCGTGAGCGGGTACGCAAGATGAGGGGCACCCTCTCCGACAGTGCCCTGCGCATGGCCGACTATCCCGAAGGTGCTGATCCGCTGCCCAACAGCGTGGGTGTGGCCCTAGGGGCGGCGCTGGAGCACAACGGCGTGCACTTCTTCGCGCTGCCAGGGGTTCCCACGGAGATGACCGCCATGCTCGACGCGCATGTGCTGCCCCGCCTCAAGGCGTTGAGCGGTGAGCCCGCGGTGCTGCGCAGCCGTCTGCTGCAGACCGAGGGCCTGGGCGAGTCACGGGTGGCGGAACTGCTCGGTGATCTGAACGACTCCGTCAACCCGTCGCTGGCCTACATGCTCCACGACGACCGCACCAGAGTCCGAATCTCCGCCAAAGCCGCCACCGCGGCAGCCGCCGACGCCATGATCGACAAGATGGAGTCAGCAGTAGTAGCCCGCCTAGGCCCCCACGCGAAACCCGGCCCCGCCGACGACCAGGTGGCGTAGCCCGGCCCCAGCCCCGACGGCGACTTGCTACTGCTACTGCTTGAGGGAGGCGGCTAGGGCTAGGCCTTGATGGTCGGGGGTTAGCGGCAACTCGATCACCTCGTTGACATCGGCGGACAGGTCGGCGGCCATGTAGACCTCCATCACCAGCCGGGCGTCGCGGGGCTTGACCATCACCTCGGTGTCGTTGGCGACAGCCTCGAGGAAGTGGATCGTCTCGCGCTCCATCGGGCCGGCGTAGGTGGCTTCGACGTACTCGCCGGGCATGGTCGACAACGGGAAGTGCACCCCGTCGGTGGAGGTGTTGTGGACGATGTCCTTGTGCGTGTCGTCGATCATCACCGACCCGTCGGTGCCAACCAGCTCGATCCAGGTGGTGGCGGCGTTGGGATAGCCGCCCGCGGGCAGGGCCATGCCGGCGTTGACGGTGACCACCGCGCCGTCGTCCATGGTGACCATCGTCACCTGCGAGTCGGCCAGGCCCACGGTGTCGGCCCGCACGCCCCAGGCCATCTGCGAGTACACCCGCACCGGACGCCGGGGCTCGAGGCACCAGAAGGCGAAGTCGATGTCGTGGGTGGCTTCCATCGCGGCCGGAGACAGCTTGATGCGGTTGCCGATCTTGGCGCCGAGGCGGCGGCCGACATGACGGGTGACCAGCACATGGCGCAGATCGCCGACGCTGCCGTCACGCACGCTGCGGCGGGCGAAGGCCTGCTTGGGGTTGAACCGTTGCGAATAGCCGATGGTGAATTTCAGGCCCCGGCTCTCAGCGGTCTCGATCAGGTCGTCGGCCTCTTCGAGCGCCAGCGCGATCGGCTTCTCCAACAGCACATGAAGGCCGGCTTCGAGTGCCGCCTTGGCCATCGGATAGTGGGTCGTCTCCGGTGTGGCCGAGATCAGCGCCGCGTCAAGCCCGTCGACCCCCAGCAGCGACTCCCAGTCGTCGGTGCTGCTCGCCGGTCGGGTGAGTGCCTCCATCTCGGCTCGTCTCGCCGGGTTGGTCTCGGCGATGTGCAGCTCGTCCACCAGCGGGTGCCGGGCACAGGCCTCGGCCCTGATCCCTCCGCACCAGCCGGTGCCGATGACGGCCACGTTCAATTGCTTCATCATTGGTTGGTTCCTTTCGGCTGCAGTCCAGCTCTGAGTTCGGCAGGGTCGGCGGGCAGGCTCACGGGTCGGCCCAGTCGGGCCGAATAGTCCATGGCCATGGTGAGCAGAAGGTTGCGATGCCCTTCCGCGGCGGTGGCATGGGGGGTGGTCACTCCCTGCGAGAGGCGGTTGAACCAGGTGGCGGTCTCCTCGCGCATGGGACCCCACAGCATCCCGTCGGACAGGTCGCCCGGGGGGTAGCTGCCGACGAAGTCCACATGACGGTCGGCGGGCGCCTCGAACCCCCGGCTGCGATAGCCGGCCGGCTGGGGGATCTCCGAGGCCACGATCACGTCTCGGTGGGTGTCCTCGATGTCGATCACTCCCTTGGTGCCCACGATGCCGATCTCGAGTCCGTACACCGCTCCGGGCCACACCACCGGGAGCGCCCAGCTGATGTTCATCGAGAACAGCGTTCCGTCGTCCATGGTGAACAGGCCGAACGTGGCGTCGAAGGTGTCCCACGATCCCAGCACCTTGTCCACCGAGCGGGCGTACACCTCGACGGGCTCCTTGCCCTCCATCAACCACATGCACATGTCGAGGCTGTGCGTGCCCGACACCACCATCGGGGTGAGGTTGGTGCGGTCGTCGGCCTTCGAGAGGGTGGCCTCCACCACCATCCGGTTCATGAGCGCTCGGGTGATCACGCTGGTGACCTCGCCCACCTGGCCGTCGCGCAGGCGCTGCTTGACGGTGAGGAACCGTCGCCGGAACCGCTGCGTGTAGCCGATCACCGCGTCGATGCCGCGGCTCTCGATGGCTGCGAGCACCTCGGCCGACTCGACCGGGTCGGTGGCCAGGGGCTTCTCGATGAACATCGGGAACCCGTAAGCCACCGACTGCATGATCGGGTCGACGTGCTCGCGCTCGTCGGTGGCCACGATCACCGCGGCCACCTCGCTGCGGGCCAGCAGTTCGGCCACGTCGGTGGTTACGAAGTCGGCCTGGGTGTCGACCGCCAGCTGCTTGGCGGTGGGCTCATGGACATCGCACAGGCCCAGCCAGTCGACGCCTGCGTACTCCCGGGCCAGCACGGCTCGGATGCGTCCGATGGTGCCGCAGCCGATGACGGCCAGTCCGATCCCGTTGGCCATGTGCGCTCCTTGATTGTGAGTCGTAGTCGGATTCAGGTTGTGAGACCGCTCAAACTGCCCGCCGGGCAGTCCGCGCCTCTCAGGCGTATCCCAGCAGACGGGCCGCGTTGCCGCCGGAGATCAGGTCGATCTGGCGCTGGTCGAGGCCCGGCACCGAGCCGATCAGTTCGAGCGGATCGTCGTCGCCCATGTCGTAGGGGTAGTCGGTTCCCAGCAGAACGTGGTCGGCGCCGTATTTGTCGATCAGGAACCTCACCTGGTCGGGTTCGAACACCATGGTGTCGAAGAAGAACCGTTTCAGGTAGCTCGACGGGAGGTTGGGCACGCCTTCGCTGACGTCGGCCCGGGCCCGCCAGGCGTGGTCGATGCGGCCCGCATAGGCGGGCAGGTAACCGCCGCCGTGTACCACCACCACCTTCAGCTGCGGGTAGCGCTCCATCACTCCGTTGAAGATCAGGTGGGCGGTGGCCAGAGTCGCCTCGAAGGCATGGCCGATGATGTTGACGAAGTTGTGTCCCTGGAGCCTGTCCTTGTGGGTGTGTCCGTCGGTGTGGACGACCACGACCGCGCCGAGGCGCTCGACTTCGGCCCAGAAGTCCTCCAGGCGCTCATCGGCGATCTCGCTTCCCTCGACGTGGCTGCCGATCTCGAGGCCCCGCATGCCCAGTTCGTTGACGCAGTAGCGCAGTTCGTCCACGGCCGCCTCGGTGTCCTGCAGCGGCACGGTGCCCAGCGGCGAGAACCGGCCCGGATGCTTGGCGGTGGATTCGGCAAGCTCGTTGTTGATCAGCCGGCACACCCTGGCGCCCACTTCGGGCTCGGCCCAGTAGTAGTACTGGTACACCGACACGGCCACCGCCTGGATGTCCACGCCCATGCGGTCCATGTCGGCGAGGCGCACCTCCAGGGAGTCCATCTTGGGCCTCAGGTACTCGAGCTGGCGTCGGTTGACCTCTCGGGTGACGGTGCTGCCGTACGCCAGCCGCACCCGGCCCACCCGCTCCTCCTCGACCTTCATCATCTCGGTGGCGGGACCGCACTCGCGGTGGCAGTGGATGTCGATGACCGGCCCGTCGCTTCGCTGCGCTCTCATTCGATTCTCCCGGCCGGCTCCGGTAGCCGTGGTCGCTTCTACTGGAAATCCCGGTTGGCTGCCCGGATGATGCATCATATATGATATTGCTTTCGTGCCACCGGACAAGCGGCACTCAAGTTGCGAAAGAGCGAGTCACCACGCCAGATGCCCCGTCACAGCGAGACCTTGAATCGATCCCTGCCTGAATGCCTGGCGCCCAACCGTGCCCCCCGCCTGCCCGACACCAGACTTCCGGCGGGCAGCATCGACACCCATGTGCATGTGTTCGACAGCCGCTACCCGCTGTCGCCCCAGCGGGGCTACGACCCGCCCGACTCGCGGTTGGAGCACCTGGTGGCCATGCACGAGGCCATGGGAATCGAGCGGGTGGTGTTCACGCAGCCCTCCATATACGGCACCGACAACGGGGCCATCCTCGACGGCTCCGACGCGCTCAACGCGGCTACACCGGGCCGGGCCCGCAGCGTGGTGGCGACCGGAAGCGACGTGAGCGACCAGCAACTGGCCGACATGCACGCTCGGGGAGCGCGCGGCATCCGCCTCAACACCGACAACGTCGGCGGCATGCCCATCGACTGGGAAGACCTGCCTGGACTGTGCCGGCGCATGGCGCCGCTGGGCTGGCATGTGGAGTTCCTGTTCCCCGGGCGAGACATGGTGGAACTCGCGCCGATGATCGCGTCGCTGCCGGTTCCCGTATGCATCGGGCACTTCGCCTACCAGCCGGCGGCCCACGGGGTGAAGGCCGAAGGGTTCCAGACTCTGCTCTCGCTGCTGCGCGACGGCAACGTCTGGCTCAAGATCTCCGGCGCCGACCGGGTGAGCGCGGTGGGCGCCCCCCGATACGACGATGTGGCCCCGCTGGCCGAGGCCGCCATCGCCGCCAACTCCGAGCGGATCATGTGGGGAACGGACTGGCCCCACCCCAACAAGTACGACGCCCGCCTCGTTCCCGACGAGGGCAACCTGGTGGATGCTCTCGGGTCGTGGGTGAGCGACCCCGACCTGCTGCGCCTGATCCTCGTCGACACCCCAGAGCGCTTCTACGGCTTCTAGGTGGCCGCGTTCGCTGCGGCCGAAACGGCTCGTCGCAGCGGGATCCAGGCCACGGCCAGGGCGCCTGTGATGGCGGCTGCCGACCAGAAGGGCACGGTCGGCCCGGCCGCGTCGTAGAGCATTGATCCCGCCGGTGGTCCGGCTACCTGGCTGAGCCGGATGATCGTTACCCATACCAGCACCGTCAACCCCCGGTAGTGCGCTCCGCCCACCGTGGCCGCATAGGCCTGCGCCTGGGGCACGAACGCTCCGAACCCGAACCCGCACACCGCCAGCCCGGCCACCACCCAACCCGCCGACGCGGCGAGCGCGGTGACGGCGGAGCCGACCGCCATCAGAGCGAAGGAGACGGTGATCAGGTTGACCTTGCCGATCCGGGCGATGAGCACGCCGATACGGATTGCGGCCAGCACGATCCCGAACTGGAACGAGGCGATGTACACGCCGCGGGCGGCCACTCCGATGCCGAACTCGTCGTCGAGCAGCAGGGGCACCACGGTGAGGCCCAGGCCGTGCAGCAGGTAGGTGGCCACGAAGGTGGCCACCAGCACGCCGGCGTAGTCGGCGAGGGTGTGCTCGCGGCGCATGGTGGCCAACGCGTCGCGCAGATGGCGCAACGGCCTCTCGACAGTCTCGGTGGGACGGTCGGTCGGCATCCGGCTCGCCCACGCGGCCAACGGAACTCCGATCAGAAAGATCAGGAACGGGCGGAAGGTGCCGTTCACCGCGAGGAACCCGGCGATCACCGGTCCCAGCAGCGACGTCATCTGCAGCCCGGTCATGTTGATGCCCATGGCCCGGGTGCGGGCGTCGCCCTCGAAGGTGTCGCCGATCAACACGATGCCCACGCCCAGGATCCCCGATGTGCCCACCCCCTGCAGGAAGCGCACCGTCACCAGCGCCCAGAAGGAGCGGGCGAAGAACCCGGCCACCCCGAACACCGAGAACAGCGCCAGCGCGGCCAGGATCACCCGGCGCCGTCCGGTCCGGTCGGCCATGTAGCCGATGACGGCCGAGAACATCACCCCGGCGAAGGAGATCGACCCCTGCACCAGCCCGATCGAGCCGAGCGACACTCCGAAGGCATCGGCGAGGTCGGGGAGGATCGGTGCGGTGACCGAGAAGCCGAGAGTGCCCATGGCCCCCACCGCGATGGCGATGGCCAAGCGCTCGGATGCACTGGTGGCGGTGCCGAAGGGCCTGCTGAGGCGGAAAGCCGGGCTCACCCGAGGATCATATATGATATATGTTCACGTCCAGCGGGCGGGCGGTCCCTGCGTGCTCTGGCACGGGTGCCCCGGCCCCGTTCCCGATCAGATGGAGGAACATCGCAGATCATGACATATCAAGAGATCGTGTATGAGGTTCGCAACGACGCAGCCTGGATCGGCATCAACCGGCCCGAGGTCCGCAACGCGTTCCGTGAGCAGACACTCGACGAGTTGGCCGACGCCCTCAACTCCACCCGCACCGATCCCACCATCGTCGCCGCGGTGGTGTACGGGGTGGGCGGCCACTTCTCGGCGGGCGGCGACTTCCACGCCATGATGAAGCTCAACAAGGCCAACTCCTACATGTGGAACGACCGCATGCAGAAGGTGGCCATGACCTGCCGCAACCTTCCCATCCCGGTCATCGCCATGGTCGAGGGCGCCTGCGTCGGCGGCGGTCACGAACTGATGCTCTGGTGCGACCTGGTGATCGCCGCGGAGGACTCGATCTTCGGCCAGACTGGCGCCCGGGTCGGCGCCTGTCCCACCGTCGGGGCCACCCAGTACATCGGCAAGCTCATCGGCGAGCGCCGGGCCAAGGAGATGATCTTTCTGTGCAAGCGGTACTCCGGCGCGGAAGCGGCCCGCATCGGTCTGGCCAACGAGGCGGTGCCCGCCGGCGAGGTGCTGGGTCGTGTCGAGGAGGTGGTGGCTCAGATCAAGGGCTACAGCTCCCAGACGATCCGGTCCACCAAGGTCTCGCTCAACTACGACAGCGACGCGCTGTACCCGTCGTGGCAGCACGGAATGGAGCTGCTGGCCAACATCTGGGGCACCGAGGAGTCCCTCGAGGGCATGAACGCCTTCCTGGAGAAGCGTCCAGCCGACTTCCACCAGTTCCGCGAGCGCAACCGCGACGCGCTCGACACCTATATGGACGACTTCCACGAGGGCCGCAACCAGAGCGAGTCGTCTCGCTGGGCCCGGCCGGAGTGACCGTTCGAGCAAGCCGTTTCGGGTCGGGCCGCGGCCCGTTGCAACACCGGTGAGCACCATGGACGGGGGTGCGCTGGACGGCATCCGGGTGATCGACCTCACCAGGGTGCTGGCCGGTCCGCTGTGCGCCATGTGGCTCGGCGACATGGGCGCCGACGTGATCAAGGTCGAGC
>JAJDZO010000361.1 GCA_022824605.1 Acidimicrobiia bacterium | reverse complement strand
AGTTGTTTTTTGTGAATGTTGCACAACCTGCTGAAGCAGTTGTACAATGCATGACATGGCATCAGACGATGTAGTCATGAATGTCACATTCAATGAGTCCGTCGCGGTCGGCGGCACCTACGCTAACGGCGCGCTCGTGTGGAACACGCCCCACGAGTTCACCGTCGACTTCACCTCGCACCGCTCGCCCACGCAGGACGGCGACGCCCACGATGTGCTGGTGGTGGCACGGATGAAGATCCCGACCAGCGCGATGTTCCGGATCGTGCAGGCGATGTCGGCCAACATCGACCGGTACGAGCAGCAGTACGGGCCCATCACTCCCCGACCACCGAAGGAGGCAGCATGAGCAGCAGCAACGACAGTCGAGCCTTCGCCAACGCTGGACGGTTCGACTTCAAGGTCAGGGTCGACGACGACAACGTCTCGATCTCTCGGCCCGTAAGCCCTGAGGACGTCGACCGGGTGCGTCTCCAACTCGCTGAGTGGGCCACCCGCCGTCCCACGCGCCCAGCCTGAGCGTCTCGCCTCCAAGGGCCCGCGAGCCGTGGAGGCGAGACGCGACTAATCGAAAGGTAGGGTCGGTGTCGTGCCTGGTGAGGATTCACCCCGGCGGGACGCCGAAGACGAGCGGGCCGCGCTGTTGATGGCGGCCTACGCAGTCAAGAGTCCCGACGACAACCGGGAACTGTACGCCCAGTGGGCGGCCACCTACGAGCAGTTCATGGACCACAACCGCTACATCTACGCGTTGCAGGTGGCCGAGATCTTCGCCGAGCGAACGCCGGCGCCAGCCGAGGCAGTGCTCGATGCGGGATGCGGCACCGGCCGGGTGGGGCGGGAGCTGTCACGACTCGGCGTGACGCCCGTCGATGGGATCGACATATCGCCGGAGATGCTGGACGTGGCCCGCACCATGACCGGCCCCGGCGGATCACCCTCGTACCGTCGCCTCATGGAAGCCGACCTCACCGGCCCCATCGACATCGAGACCGCCAGCTACTCGGGCATCGTCAGCTCCGGTGCCTTCACGCACGGACACCTCGGACCCGACACCCTGTCCGAACTGTTGCGGGTGGCCCGTCCCGGCGCGATCTGCGTGATCGGCGTGAACACTTCGCTCTTCGAGTCCAACGGCTTCAAGGACCGTTTCGAGCGCTACGCCGCCGACGGAATCATCTGCGATCTGGAAGTGCAGTTGCGTGAGGTGTACGACGAGATCGACGCAGGCAACGCCAACCATCTGGCCCACATCGCCACGTTCACCGTCACCTGACCGCTGGCGGCGGTCCGCCCGCCGCCGATGCTCAGATCAGCAGGGTGATCAGATCACCAGGGCGTAGGAGACCGAAGCGAAGGCGAAGACCAGCGCGGCGACGATCGTGATCCGGTCGAGGTTGCGCTCCACCACCGTGGACCCGGCCGCCTGCGCGCCGAGACCGCCGCCGAACATGTCCGACAGGCCGCCGCCCTTGCCGCTGTGCAGCAGCACCAAGAACACCAGCAGCAGCGCCGACAGCACATGCAGCGGGGCGATGAACCAGATCACGGCGTCGAGGCTACCCGCGAACCCGGCCGGCGGCGCGCGTCGTCAGGCTGCGTAGAGGCGGTGGTTGACGATTCGGGCGAAGTCGGTGGCATCGAGGCTGGCCCCGCCCACCAGTGCGCCGTCGATGTCGGGCTGTTCCATGAGGTCCGGGGCGTTGGACGGCTTCACCGAGCCTCCGTACTGGATCCGCAGACCGGCCGCGGCCGCACTCCCCCACAACTCGGTCACCCGCGATCTGATGTGTGCGCACATGTCCTGGGCGTCAGCGGGTGTGGCCGTCTCGCCGGTGCCGATGGCCCAGACCGGCTCGTAGGCCACCACCAGACCGGCCACCACTGCGGCGTCGAAGCCGTCGAGGCTGCCGGACAGTTGGGTGGCCACCACGTCGCGGGCTTGTCCGGCGCGGCGCTGCTCGATGGTCTCGCCCACACACACGATGGGCACCATGTTGTGACGCAGCACCGCCTGAGCCTTGGCGTTCACCACCTCGTCGGTCTCGCCGGACAATGCCCGTCGCTCGCTGTGCCCCACGATCACGTACGACACGTCGAGCTTGGCCAGCATGGCGGCCGACACCTCCCCGGTGAAGGCGCCCTTGTCCTCGAAGTGGCAGTCCTGGGCGCCCAGCGCGATGGGCACATCGTCGGCCTGCAGCACGGTCTGAACCGAGCGAAGGTCGGTGAACGGCGGATGCACCGACACCTCCACATGGCGGTAGTCGTCGCGGTTCAGCGCGTAGGCCAGCTTCTGGATGGTCTGGATCGCCTCGAAGTGGTTGTGGTTCATCTTCCAGTTGCCGCTGATCAGCGGCCTGCGGCCAGCGGCCCCGCCGTCGTCGCGTGCCTTGCGCTTACCTCGCATCAACTTCTCCTCTCAGAACGTGCTCGGGTGGATGGACACCACTCGCGTCGTGGCAGGGTGTTTCCCGCTCTTGTTCGCTTTGCTCACGGGCCGCTCGGGCCACGGCCT
>JAJDZO010000337.1 GCA_022824605.1 Acidimicrobiia bacterium | reverse complement strand
GGCGGCGCGGGAAGGACTCGGTACTAGCCACCGGTTCCCGCCGGCTCAGAGCGAGCGCAAATAGGTGCGCAAATGGGTGGAAGCGCTTTGCGCCGCGGAGGGGTGATTCCCGATCTTGTTCGCTCCGCTCACGGGCCGCCCAAACCACGGCATGGCTGCCCACGACCTCGCCCGCTCGGGACCGAATCGCTCGCCCATCCGCTCGCCCTCTTCGCCCGATTGGCGGGGCGTTCAGTCGCCCAACTGGGCTTGGAGGTAGTTCTGGATGCCGATGTCGGCTATGGCGCTCTGCTGGGTCTCGATCCAGTCGAGGTGCGCCTCCTCGCCCACCAGCAGATGCTCGAGCAGTTCGCGGGTGCCCACGTCACCGAGTTCCTCCGCGAGGGCCACTCCCCGGCGGTAGCGCTCGATGGCGGCCACCTCCAGTTGCCGGTCGTTCTCCATCTGCTCGGGCACGGTCTTGCCGGCCCGCACGCCGGCGAGGCTCTCCAGCCGGGGCGACCCGTCGAGGTACAGGATCCGGTCCATGAGCTTCTCGGCGTCGTGCATCTCCTCGATGGACTCCTCGCGCATCTTGGCGGCCAGGCGGGTCCAGCCCCAGTCCTCGCAGACCTTGGAGTTGACGAAGTACTGATTGATGGCGGTGACCTCCGCGGCCAGCGCCTCGTTGAGGAATTCGATGATCTCCGGTGCGCCCTGCATGGCCCCACCCTAACCGGCCGGCTCTGAGCCGGAGGAACGAGCCTCACAGCAGATGGTCGCGACGGATCACCAGGAACCACGTCAACACGAACGACAACGCCACGAGCACCGCGGCCATGATCCCGGCCTCGGCGATGAAGGCGTCCTCGAAGGAGCCGAAGATCCTGGTTGCCAGCGTCGAGAAGCCCAGCGGCGACACGAACAGGCTGATGGGGAGTTCCTTCATCACCGACAGCAGCACGAGGCCTGTCCCGGCCAGCAAGCCCGGTCCCATCATGGGCAGGTCCACGGCCACGAACCGGCGCAAGCGGCCGGCGCCGAGGATGCGGGCCGAGTCATGCAGCCGGTCGGGGACGCTGCGCACGGCCACGAGCGTCACCCCCATGGCCAGCGAGCCGAAGCGGACCATGTATGCGAAGATCAGCAGGGCCATGGTGTCGTTCAACACCTCGAAGGCCAGGTCCGACCGCAGTGTCCAGAATCGCATCGAGAGCGCGATGAGAATGCCCGGCAGGGCGAACGTGCTGACCACCAGCGCATGAGCGAGCGAGCCCGTCGGTGACCGGTACCGGCCGACGAGCAGCGCTATCGGCAGCACCGCGGCGGTGGACACCACGGCCGCCGCCACGCTGACGCCGAGGGTGTTGACGGTGGCATCGAGAACTACCGACGAGTCGATGGTGAGGGGTCGGCCACCGGTCGCCGACCTGAACAGCCCCCCTGCGGCCCAGTCTCCAAGCGCCAATAGCGGTGCACCCACCGCGGCCGCGGCTGCGATGACGACGAACCCCACGGCGGGAACCCGCCAGCGGCCGAGGTCATAGATCATCGGTCGACTCGACCGGCCTCCGGCTGCGTCGGGAAGCCGGTGCGAGAACCGGCGCTCACCCAGCACGACGAGCGCGGCCAGCACCAGCAGGATGAGGCTGAGGGCCAGCGCCACCGGAGGGTTGGCGAGCTGGTTGGTGGCGATGGCTCTGGTGAGCGTGTCGTAGCGCATGAGCTGCACCGCGCCGAAGTCGCTGAGCGTGTAGAGGAACACCAGCAGCGTGCCGGCGCCCATGGCGGTGGCCGCCTGGGGCACGCAGACACGCCCGAAGACCTTCAGCGCGGTGTCGCCCAGCACTCTTGCGCTCTCCTCGAGGGTGCTCGGCAACTGCCGGAGCCGAGCGGCCACCGGCAGGTAGACGTACGGGTAGGTCATGAGGGTGAGGACCAGCCACGCGCCGCGGAATCCCCGAAGCTCCGGGGTTCGTTGCACCCCGATACTGTCGAGCATGTCGTTGGCCAGCCCGCCCGGGTTGAGGGTGTGAATGAACGCGGCGGCGGCGACGAAGGTCGGAAACACCAGCGGCAACGGCAGCAGGACTCGCCAGAACCGGATGAGCGGCAGGTCGGTGCGGGTGGTGAGCCAGGCCAGACCGGTACCGAGAACAAGCGCCGCGACCGACACCGATACTGCGAGTTGCAGCGAGCGCCACAGCGGCCCGATGGTGCGGTCGCTCACGAGCAGACCGGCCGGATCCGCACCGGCGGCAAAGTTGCGGTAGACGAGATACGCCCCGGGGAAAGCGAAGGCTCCGGCCAGCGCTAGACCGGCCACTCGCAGCATCGGAGGAGCCGCTGAGCGGCGAGCCGGGCGTGCCGTCGCGGTGTCGGTCACCCCTTGAGCATGCCGCTGAGCGTCATCGGCGGCACCCCGGCCAGTCACCTCTTGCGCATGCCGCTGAGCGTCATCTGGGGCACCCTGGCCAGTCACCTCTTGCGCATGCCGGCCACTCAGCCGCCGATCACCGACACCCCGCTACTGGTTGAGGATGCCGCTGGCCTCGATGATGGCGATGGTCTGTTCGAACCCACCGCCGAGGGCGTCGAAGTCGACGGTCCCGATCTCCAGTGCGTTCAAGGGCGGGAGGATGTCGGCCGGCTCCACCCCGGCCGCCAAGGGGTACTCGAGGGTCCGCCGGCTGAAGTAGCGCTGCACCGGTTCTGCCAGCAGATAGGCGATCAACTCGTTGGCGGCCTGCCGATTCTCGCTGCCCGCAGTGATGGTGGCGGCGGTGATGATGAGCAGCGACCCGATGTCGTCGTCGGCGAGATCATGATTGGCGGCCCGGTGGCGGTCACCGGCCGCGGCGGCCTCCTGGTACTGGTAGTAGTGGTTGACGAGGCCCATGTCGATCTCGCCCCGGCCTGCAGCCTCGACGATGGAGCGGTTGTTGGGGTAGTAGCGAGCGTCGTTGGCCACCATGTCGTCGAGCCATTGCGCGGCCACGCCGTTGCCGTGGAGGTCGCGGAACACGGTGAACCAGTCGATGAACGAACCGTTGGTGGCGGGGATGGCGACCCGTCCCCGGTAGCGGTCGTCGGCAAGGTCGAACACCGACTCGGGAAGCTCGGCGGGAGGCACCGAGTCGATGTTGTGGACCAGGACGCGCTTTCGGCCTGAGAAACCGATCCATGTGCCCGTTCTCGACCGGCTCTGCGCGCCGACAAGGCCGAGCACGTCGTCGTCGATGACACCGAGAAGGCCGGCGCTCTCGAGGAATCCGACGGGGCCGGGCGAGCGCGACAGGAAGACGTCGGCTGCGGTGCGGTCACCCTCCTCGGAAAGCAGCAACGCAAGATCGGTGGAGCTTCCCCATCGCACGGCAACGTCGGCGCCAGTCTCGCAGGCGAAGGCCTCCAGGGTCGGACCGATCAGGTTCTCGGTGCGGCCCGAGTAGACCGTGACCTGTCGACCGCTCGACAGCGCACACTCTCCTGCGTAGATCTCGGCGGCTGTCCCGTCCAGTGTGCGGGTCTCGCCGCCGGAGCAAGCACCGGCAATACACGCCGAAGCGAGGACCGCGCCGAGGATTCGTCTGACCATGACGCTGGACTATAGCGTAGGTTTGCGAACATAGTAAGGCTCACCTAACGACGCCTCTCTGAACGACGACTACGCGTGCCATGTCGACTCGCAGCGGCTGGTAGTGGCCGACACTTGCGGGATCGGCGACCGAGCCGCCGATTGCCCTAGCAGCCTTTGAATTCGGGCTCGCGTTTGTCCACGAACGCCTGCATGGCCTCGGTGGTGTCTTCGGTGGCGAAGTTGACGACCTGCCCTAGGCCCTCGGCCTCAAGCGCCTGGAACAGCGAGATGTTGGAGGCGTTGTTGAGGTAGCGCTTGGAGCTGGCCAGCGCGAGGGGCGGTCCGTCGGCGACGGTGGCTGCGACGGCGTCCACGGCGGCGTCGAGCTCTGCGGCCGGCACTACCTCGTTGACGATGCCGAGCTGCGCGGCGCGGCGAGCGTCGATGATCTCCCCGGTGAAGGCCAGGCGCTTGGCCTCGTGCAGCCCGATCCGCTTGGGCAGCAGCCACGAAGTGCCGAAGTCGAGGCTCAGGCCCCGGCGGGCGAAGATCAGCGAGAACCGGGCCCGATCCGAGCACCACACCATGTCGGCGGCCAGCACCATGCCGAAGCCTGCGCCCACCGCCACCCCGTCGACTTTGGCGATCACGGGGCGGGGGCAGTCGTGAATGGCCATCACCGTGTCGGCGATGTCGCGCATGTGGTCGATGCGGTGCCGGGGAGGCTGATCGGCCGCTGCCTGGGCGGCTGCTTCGGTGTCGTCCTGGGGTCCCACGTCGGCACCGGCACAGAAGTCTCCCCCCGCGCCGGTCAGCACCACCGCCCGCGTCGATGACTCCGCTATGTCACGGAACCCGTGGCGCAGCCCGGCCCACATGGCCGGTGTGCAGGCGTTCTTGCGTCGGGGCCGGTCGACGGTGACGGTCGTGACGGCCCCTGCGGACTCGATGTGGATGTTCGGATGCGGCAACGCTGCTCCCGGGATGCTCAGCCGACGGTATCGCGACGCTATCCACAAGCACGAACAGGTGCGAGGCCCGTCAGATCACTGGGCCCGCCAGGAGCGCTGCATGCGACGCCAGCAAGCGCTGAGAGCCAGCGCGGCCAGGTGCAGACCCGTCAGGTCACTGGGTCCGCCAGGTGCGCTGCATGCGACACCAGCAAGCGCTGAGAGGCTGCGGGGATAGGTGCAGACCCGCTACGTCGCCAGCGCGACCTGCATCACCTCGGCGGCGCCCTCCGCGATCACCAGGCATCTTCCCGGAATGGGTGGAGGCGCCAGCCGGGCCGGCACGGTGGCGCCGAGCAGGTCGGCGTCGAGGGGTCCGGGCCTGAACAGCACGCCGGTGCGGCACGACCGAAGCTCGTGAAGCCAGCTGCCGTAGCACGACCGGAACCGGTCAGCGGTCGTGGCGACCACCAGATGGCTCCGGCCTGCGCCAACCGCCGCGACCCCGGCGAGCCGTCCGGCGGGGTCGTCCATCCGGTCGGCGTCATCCACCAACAGCAAGCGCCGAACTCCGTCGGCGGAGGCTTCGTCGAGCGAATCGGCGGGCACGGACTCGATCCCCAGAACAGCAGACAGCGCGCCGGGACGGTCAGCCACCACCATCACCTGTACTCCAGCGCTGAGAGCAGCCGCGCCGATCGACGCCAGCGCGCTCGTGCGTCCCGTACGGGCAGGTCCCAGCACCAGGGCGTGCTCACCGTCGTGGAGTGTGAACCCGGCCGGTTCGAGGCGGAGGTCGCTCATGGCGAAGCGGACGTTGACACATCGATCCTCGAGCTCCGCGCCGACGGGCAGATCCTCCGCGGCGACGAGCTGGGGCAGGGACCCGACCCTGGCAGGCTCACGCACGGCCGGCGCAGCCTCGGCCGCCAGTGCTGCGGCGGCTGCGGCCAGATCGCCATCGACGGGGCGGGCGACATGAACCTCCAAGCCGTCTCCGGTGGCGACCGCCCGGCCGGCAGTGAGATGGGCGGTGGACTGCTTCAGCCCGAAGCGCAGCCCGTCGCCGGGGTCGGAGGTGGCGTGGACGAGCACCACCCCGACGGATGCAGCGAGGTCGGGTGGGAGGTCAGCGGCCCGGCCGATGGTCACGGCCACCCGCACCCCCACCGCCGGCCCGTCGCCCCAGATACGAGCGAACCGATCATGGGGCTCCGGCTCCCGCACCGGGTCGTGAGCGCGGGCCAGCCCGGCGAGGTCGTCCACCAACAGCACCACTTCAGCGGCGCGCCCGGAGCCGCTTGCGGCCCGTCGGGCGGCCACCTCGTCGTCGAGGAGGCGCATCAGGCGGGTGCGGCGGTCGCCTTCGGTGGGGGCCACGACCGCTCCGACGTGAGGCAGACCTCCAAGAGCCGACAACGTGCCGGCATCAAGATCGATCCCGTACAGGTGCAGTTCGTCGGGGCCGTGGATGCGGCAGAGGTCAAGGGCGACCGCGGCCAGAGTGGTGGTGGTGCCCGAGCCGGGCCTGCCGATGATCGCAAGATGCCCGTCGGTCGGTCGCCATCCGCCGGGAAACTGCCGCTGGTGGAAGGGATCGTCGACCAACCAGGCCGCGGGCCGGCCCGCTCCGGCTGCCACCGCGAGGCGCGCCGCGTCGACCTCGTCGGGGAGGGGTGCCGGCCACGGCGAGCGGGGCGCGGCGCCTCCAAGGCTGTTGTGAGCTGCTCGAACGGCCTCCACCACCTCGTCGAGGTCGCTGTATTGATCCGCGGCGGGCCCGGTGGGGCGCGATCCGACCGGCGCAACCCGCAGACCGGTCGAGCATCGCGGCGTGTTGCCGGTCACCAGCGCCGACTGGAAGGCGACCAGTTCGCCCGGCCCGAAACTGGCCATCGCCCGACCGGGCCGCTGGCGGGGGATGCGGGCCGCGTCGGGTGAGCCGATCACGTCGTTGGAGTCGTGGCGGTCGGTCACCCGCAGCGCGATCCGACACGAGGTGTTGGCTCTGATGTCGTCGGTCACCACCCCGGCCGGCCGCTGAGTGGCCAGCACCATGTGAACGCCGAGGCTGCGACCCCGTTGGGCGATCCCGACCAGCGAGCGCAGGAAGTCGGGCAGCTCGGCCGCCAGCGTGGCGAACTCGTCCACCACGACGACCAGCCGGGGCAGGGGATCGCCGCCGGCCGATGAGGGCCGGGGCAGGGGATCGCCGCCCGCCGATGAGGGCCGGGCCCGTGGATCGCCGCCCGCTGGTGCGGTCCGGGACCGGAATGCAGCCAGGTTCTCAGCACCGGCGGCCCGCAGCCGTTCCTCGCGATGTCGCAGTTCGGCCTCGAGGCACACCAGCGCGCGTTCGGCGAGGCGGTCGTCGAGATCGGTGACCATGCCGGCCACATGGGGCATCTCCGCGCAGCGGTCGAAGGCGGCGCCGCCCTTGTAGTCGATGAGGACGAAGGCCAGATGGTCGGGGTCCGCCGACAGGGCCAGCCCGGCCACCATCGACCGCAGCAGTTCTGACTTGCCCGAACCGGTCGTGCCTCCGACGAGCAGATGAGGTCCGTCGGCCACCAGGTCGAGGACCAGCGCTCCCTCCGCGGTCGCTCCGATGGGGGCCCGCAGGTGATCCGTGCCCCGGGTGGTGGACCATCGCTGCTGCACCGTCTGTGGGGTCACATCGCCGCCGATGAGGTCCAGCAGCGACACGGAGTTGGGAAGGTTGGCGGTCGCGGCCCGTTGCTCGGGATCCTCCAGCCGGGCCAGGCGGGCCGCGGCAGCCGTGGCGGTAGCGACGGTGACACCCCAGGCCACCAGCGGCCCCATCACCGCCGAGGACCGGGGATCCACCAGCCTCAGCCGGCCGGCGTCGTGATCGATGTCGACGATGGTGGTGCAACGCGAGGGCAGGTCGCAGACATCGCTGGTGATCACGATCCCGGCGCTCTGCTCCAATCCGAGCACCGTCCGGCCCGGCGCGGCCCGCCCTGTGAGCGTTTCGGTGCCGTCGATGACTGTCAGCAGTGTGCGACCTGCGACGCCCGCAGCAGCCGCCTCCGCCGCGGCCGCGGCGGTGCCGGACTCGGTGGCCACCAACGCTGCGGGCTCGCCCGCGAGGTCGATGGTGTGGGGAAGCCATCCCATCCACGACCATTCCGCCGCGAGCCCGGGCACCAGGCCCGCGATGGCCAAATCAGCGGGACCGTGAAGCACCGCGGCCTGAAGGACGAGGCCGCGGGCCACCGCCCGGGCAGCCGCGGGCGGTCCCACCACACCCACAACCTCTCCGGGCATCAGCGACACCGCCACCGGCACATCGGCCAGCGGCTCCATTTCGTGCAGAGCTCTCAACGCGTCGGGCGCAGCCGGTTGACTGCCGTCCACCTTCAGCGGCGGCGCATAGGGCACGTCCGCCATGCCGACACCGAGCCGCATAGCGTCGGGATCGCCGCGGCGACGCTCCCAGCAACGCAGCGACGGCGTCTCGGCCCGGCGGACCGTTTCGGCCAGATCCGGCACAAGGGCGACCCGTCTGCGCCCCTCGGCGGCGTGCGCCTTGGGCAGCATGTTGACGAAATCAGCGAGCCGCTGGGCCGCTTCAGAGCAGGCCCGCTGATGGGACCGGGCGGCCCGGCGGCGGCGCTCGAGCCAGGTGCCCACCGTGATGAGTGGACCTAGGGCTGCGAACACGGCCATGAACGGGCTCCACACCACAGCCAGCACGAGCCCGGCCGCGGCGGGCAGGGCGATCCCGGCCCACGACAGGGGTTCGGACTCGGGCCGGGCCGGAGGTCCTGCCGGTGCATGCAGAACGTCGGGAGTCGTCGGCGGCCGGCGGCGGGGAGGGCGGTTGAACGGGATACGTCCTGCCATCGCGCCGAGCCCGGCTCGCACGGCCGGAGGGGCGTCGTCGATCGGGGTCCGCCACTGCAGGCAGGTGGCTCCCAGGCGTACGGTGGCCCGGGCCGGTATCCGGGTCGGCACCGCGGCGGCGCGGCCGGCGACGACCGTGCCGTTGCGGGATCCGAGATCGCTGATCGCGGTCCGCCTGCCGGCCTTGCTCACCGTCACTCGGGCGTGTCGCCTCGAGACGGTGGGATCGTCAAACACCAGGTCGCATGTCGGCGAGCGCCCGATCTCCCAATCGCCGGACCCGGGTGGCACAACATGGGTGCCCGCTCGCAGCCCCGCGGTGACGGCCACCGCGGCCCGGCGAGTCGGCGGGCGAGACTGGTCCGGTGATGACTGGGAGGGGGACTGCTCGTCGTTGGGAGCGGCTTCGAGCAGCGCCCCCTCCCAGATCGGCACCGACGTCAACGGGGTCTGCGGGCCGTACCAGCACCCGTCGACGCGTAGGCCGTTGATGCCGCTGTCGCCGGCCTCGACCTGTCGTCCACTGAGTGCCGCCGCGAGATCACCCACCTTGAAGCCCTCGAGGCGGGAGTCGATCTCCACGGTCCGCTCCGCACCGTTGAGTCGATGCCGGACTCGCACCAGAGTCGCCGGGCAGAGCCCTAGACGGTGTCGAGAGCGCTGACTCCGGCTTGGAGCTCTGCGGTGATGAACGTCGAGTGCTCCCCCAGCGCATCGCACAACGCCCGCAGGTTGGGCCGGAACTCCGTCTCCCAGAGCTGCCGGAAGCGGTCGGCTCTCGCCCCCTGCCAGGTGGTGCCCTCGATGCCGGCCCCTATTGCGCTGATCACCCCCTCGGCCGTCTCCTTCTGCCGGGCGAAGATCACCGCCAACTGCTC
Organism: Acidimicrobiia bacterium; assembly: GCA_022824605.1. Lineage (GTDB taxonomy): Bacteria > Actinomycetota > Acidimicrobiia > Acidimicrobiales > Aldehydirespiratoraceae > Aldehydirespirator. Next base: position 4,547 of record JAJDZO010000337.1, on the reverse strand, counting down.
CATCTGCGACTTGGACATAACCAACATGTCACCAGCCATTTTGAACCCTCCTTGTGGTTGCAAGCACGAGCTTTCTCATGCATTTTCATGTGTCGGCCGACCATACTGACAGCGGGGTATGACAACAACATCTCAAATGCATGAAAATGTCTTTAAATGATTGCAGACATCGATCACGGTGATCCCTGACCGGTGATCCAGCCACCGACACGGGGCTTTCGCGGCCAGCCTGACAGGCCCGAGGCCACGATCTCCCAAACCAGCAGGTCGTCGACCTCGCTACCATCGGTGCTCGTGAAGGCGCTGCGCTTCTCGCGCAAGGAGGCCCGCTACGCGGCTGCGGCTATCGCCTCGCGGCTGCGCCCCGGCGCGGGAGCGACCTGGGGCCCGCTCAAGCTGGTCGACAGCGATCCGCCCGAGCTGCCGGGCAAGGACTGGCAGCGCATCTACCCACGGCTCTGCGGCATCTGCGGATCGGACCTGGCCACCATCGACGGTCGCTCGTCGCGCTACTTCGAGGACTATGTCTCATTCCCGTTCGTTCCCGGCCATGAGATCGTGGCCGACACCGACGACGGTCGCCGGGTGATCGTCGAGCCGGTGATGGGCCACGCGGCCCGAGGGTTCGAGCTTCCCTATCCGGGGGCTGCGCCGGGCGACGGCGACGACTACCGCCACCTGATGAGCGGCCATCTCAAGCCGGGACTGCAGATCGGTTTCTGCCGTTCCACCGGCGGGGGCTGGTCCACCGAGCTGGTGGCCCACGACTCGCAACTCCACGACGTGCCCGACTGGATGAGCGACGAACTGGCCGTGATGATCGAGCCCGTGGCGTGCGGTGTGCACGCCGCGTTGCGCTCGGGCGCGCAGCCCGGCGACACCGTGGCGGTGGTGGGTGCGGGCACCCTGGGCCTAGTGGCGATAGCCGCGCTGCGGGGCCTGACCGAGCCCGCTTCGATCCTGGTCGGTGCCCGCTACTCGACTCAGCGGTCCCTGGCGCTGGAACTCGGTGCGGACGCGGCGGTCGAGCCCGGCGAACTGAAGCGAGCCGTGCGCCGTGCCACCGGGTCGTTCATGGTCGGCGAGCACCTCTCCGGCGGCGCCGATGTGGTGATCGACGCGGTGGGCTCGTCGGCGTCGATGGCTGAGGCGCTGTCGCTGTGCCGACCCAGGGGCCGGGTGCTGATGCTGGGGATGCCGGCCACGGTCACCGCAGAACTGACCGGGCTGTGGCACCGTGAGACCGAGCTTGTGGGCTGCTACGCCTACGGCACGGAGGTCCGCTCCGACGGCCGGCTCACCACCAGCTTCGATCTGGCGGTGGAGTTGGCCGGCAAGGTCGCCTTCGACCGGCTGGTGTCGGCCCTGTACCCGCTCGACCGCTATGTCGACGCGCTGGGCCACGCCGCCGAGGCGGGCCGGCGCGGCGCGGTCAAGATCGCCTTCGACATGCGCAACGAACGCCACCGTGGCATCTGAACTCCCCTCGGGGCGTGACCGCGCCGAATCACCCGGCGCGGTGCAAGACACTCGCAGCGGCACAACCAGCCAGCCAGCCCCTCGGGGAGCATCTGATCGCCCCGGCGCCGAGGGCAGTTTCGACGCGGTGGTGGTCGGCGCGGGCGTGATCGGCGCGGCCACCGCTTTCGAGCTTGGGCGGCGGGGCCGGCGCGTGCTGTGCGTGGACAAGCTCCCCGCGGCGGGGTTCGGCTCCACCGTCAACTCGTGTGCCATCGTGCGCTTCACCTACTCCACCTTCACCGGTGTGGCCATGGCCTACGAAGGCCTGCAGTACTGGCTGGAGTGGCCCGAATATCTCGGTGCCGGCGACGAGTTGGGGCTCATCGAGTACAGGCAGTGCGGGATGGCGGCGCTCAAGGATCCCGGCGGCCACTACCTGAAGGTGCTCCCCCACTTCGACGCCATCGGGGTCGCCTACGAGGACTGGTCGACGAGCGAGCTGCTGAGCCGCATGCCCATCCTCGATGCCGGCATCTACGGCCCTCCGAAGCGGCCCGACGACCCGGGCTTCTGGGCCGACGCCACCGAGGAGTTGCCCGGCGCGGTGTTCACGCCCGAGGCCGGCTATGTGAGCGACCCGCAGTTGACCACCCACAACCTGCAGCGGGCCGCGGAGTCCGCCGGAGCCGAGTTCCGCTTCTCCACGGCTGTGACCGCCATCAACCGCCGCAACACCACGGTTACCGGTGTGACCCTCGACGACGGCACCACCGTGGCCGCGCCGGTGGTGGTGAACGTGGCCGGCCCGCACTCGTATGTGATCAACTCGATGGCCGGCGTCGGCGACTCGATGAACATCAAGACTCGGGCGCTGCGCCATGAAGTGCATCACGCACCCGGCCCGGCGGGTTTCGACTACGAGCGTGACGGGTTCAACATCGCGGACGACGACAACGGGATCTATTTCCGGCCCGAGACCGGCAATCACATCCTGGTGGGCAGCACCGACCCCCGCTGCGACCCGCAGGACTGGGTCGACCCCGACGACTACGACCAGCGGCTCAGCGCCGAGCAGTGGGAGGCGCAGGTCCTGCGGCTGAATCGGCGTCTGCCGGCGGTGGGTGTGCCTCATGACCGCAAGGGTGTGGTGGACCTCTACGACGTGAGCGACGACTGGATCCCGATTTACGACCGCACCGACCTCGACGGCTTCTATGTGGCCATCGGCACCAGCGGCAACCAGTTCAAGAACGCGGGCGTGGCCGGACACTGCATGGCCGAACTCATCGCGGCGGTGGAGACAGGCCACGACCATGACGCTGATCCGCTAGTGGTCGAGGGCCGCTACACGGGCCTGCCCATCGATATGGGCGCATTCAGCCGCAACCGTGAGATCAACCTCAACTCCTCGATGTCGGTCCACGGCTGAGGGCCGAGCCCGCGCCCGCCGACACAGCGACGCCGAGGGGATCCACCATGACCGACGATCTGATCCGGCAGAGCGCACGCGAAGTGGTGGCTCGTCTGGCATCGGGTGATCTCAGCCCACACGACGCTCTCGACGCGGTCCGGGCTCGTATCGAGGCTGTCGACCCGCTGGTCAACGCGTTGCCGACCCGCTGCTTCGACCGGGCCCGGCGTCACGCCGACCGGCTCATGACGCGCCCGATCGGCGAGCGAGGCGTGCTGGCCGGGCTGCCCGTTCCCATCAAGGACCTCACCGCCGTCGCCGGGGTGAGGAACACTCACGGTTCAAGGCTTAGAGAGAATTTCGTGCCCGAACGCTCCGACGTGATCGTGGAGACGCTCGAAGCCCAGGGAGCGGTGGTGTACGCGATGTCGAACACTCCCGAGTTCGGCGCGGGCGGCAACACGTTCAACGAAGTCTTCGGGCCGACCCGCAACCCGCACGATCTGCATCTAACGCCGGGCGGATCCTCGGGCGGTGCCGCCGCGGCGGTGGCCACCGGCACGGCCTGGTTGGCCCACGGCTCCGACCTGGCCGGTTCGCTGCGCACCCCGGCGAGCTTCTGCGGGATCACCAGCCTGCGCCCGTCGCCGGGACGGATCGCGAACGGGCCGAGCGTGATGCCGTTCGCGGTGCACTCCCAGCAGGGGCCGATGGCACGTGATGTCGCCGATCTCGCCCTGTTCGCCGATGCGATGGTGGGTGAGAGCCCCCGGGCCGGGCTCGGCAAGCCACCGCCTCGAGAGTCGTTCCGCAGCGCGGCCGCGGCGCCGAAGGCCCCGCGTCGAGTGGCCTACAGCGTCGACCTAGGTGTCACCGAGACCGCACCGGAGGTCGCCAGAGTGTGCAGTCGGGCGATGGACGCGCTGGAGCGTGACGGCATCTCCGTGGTGCTCGACCATCCCGACCTGGTCGACGCCGAGATGGCCTTCGACATCCCACGGGCCCTGTTGTTCGCTGCCCTGCTGGGGGACGAACTCGACGGGGCGCGTGATCTGCTCAAACCGGAGCTGGTGTGGAACATCGAGCGGGGGCTCTCCGTCGACGGCGACTCCGTGCGGGCTTCGCTTGCGGCCCAAGCACGGATCTTCGATCTCGCCACGGAGTTCATGAGCGACTACGACCTGCTCATCTGCCCGGCGGCCAGCGTGTTGCCGTTTCCGGTCGAGGAGCGCTATGTCGGCTACCGCGCCGGGCTCCCGCCGAGCGACTACTACCGCTGGCTGTCGATCGCCGCGGCCGTGAGCGTCACCACCCTGCCGGTGATCACAGTCCCCTGCGGCCACAGCGACACCGGTCTCCCAGTCGGAATCCAGTTGGTCGGGCGCCCCCACGGAGAACTGCAGCTCTTTGCGCATGCCAGCCACATAGAGCAGACCCTAGGCATCCGCCCCGCCGTGATCGACGTTGCCCCGCATGACTGACACAACCCGTTGGTGACTTGCAACTAAGCCTGGATCCACTGGTGCGGTGGGGTTTGGGGGGTTGGCGCGTCCACCAGAAAGGCCTCCTGACGTGGGAGAATGCGGTTTGAGATTACGCAGGTTCTCGCCATGTGAGGAGGCACTTCCTGTGGGCAGCATAGCTGGTGGGATCGATGGGATCGAGGCGGTGTTCG
>JAJDZO010000276.1 GCA_022824605.1 Acidimicrobiia bacterium | reverse complement strand
GGGCGAGCCGGCCGACGCGGTGACGGTGGCCGCCGAGCTGAACGCCCGGGGCCTGGCCGACAAGGTTGGGGGCAACGCCGCGCTGGTCAAACTGCAAACCGGCACCCCGGCGTCGGCCAACGCGGCCAAGTACGCCAACATCGTGCATGAGGCGGCCACCCTGCGAAAGCTGATCGAGGTGGGCGGGGAGATCTCCGAGCTGGGCTACGAGGGCGCCGACGATGTGGTCAAGACGGTGGACTCGGCCGAGGCCATGGTGTACCGGCTGGCGGCCGACCGCATGGGCGATTCCACCGCCCGCATCTCCGAGCTGCTGCCCGCCAACTTGGAACGCATCGAGATGCTGTACGAAAAGGGCGAGATCGTCACCGGCACCCCCACCGGCTACAACGACCTCGACAAGCTGCTGTCGGGTCTTCAGCCGTCTTCGTTGTATGTGGTCGGCGGCAGACCGTCGATGGGCAAGACCTCGTTCGCGCTGGGCATGGCCGCTCACGCCGCCATCCGGGGACAGCGGCCGGTGCTGGTGTTCTCGCTGGAGATGGGCCACATGGAGCTGACCCAGCGGATCCTCTGCGCCGAGGCCCGTGTCGACTCCACCAAGATGCGCGACGGGCGTCTCGACGACTCCGACTGGAACGGAATCAACGCGGCCATCGGAAGGCTGGCCGAGGCGCCCATGTGGATCGACGACAATCCCAATGTGACGGTCATGGAGATCAGGGCCCGCGCCCGTCGCCTCAAGAGCCAGGTCGGTGACCTCGCCATGGTCGTGGTCGACTATCTGCAGTTGATGACCGGCCGCCAGAGCGCAGACAACCGTCAGGTCGAGGTGTCGGAGATCTCCCGAGGCCTCAAGATCCTCGCCCGAGAGCTCGAATGCCCGGTGGTGGCGCTGTCACAGCTCTCCCGCAACCTCGAGATGCGCCAGCAGAAGCGCCCGATCCTCGCCGATCTACGAGAGTCCGGTGCCATCGAGCAGGACGCCGACGTGGTGATGTTCATCTACCGTGACGAGGTCTACAACCCCGACAACACCGACACCGCGGGCACCGCGGAGGTGATCGTGGCCAAGAACCGCAACGGCCCGACCGACACCACCACGCTGGCCTTCCTGAAGCGCTTCACCGCCTTCGCCAACTTCGCGGCCCGCCAGAACCTGTAAGGCCTGGTCCCCGTCGTGTTCCTTGGTCAGAACCTGTTGGCCTGGCTGGTGCTGGCCATGGGCGCGTCGATGGCTGCGGGCAACCTGGCGGCGTTGCTGAGGCCGCGGCCGCAGCGCCGCGACCCGTCTGATCTGGACCGTGCCCCCCTGGGTCGCAGCATCCTCTACATCGTCATCGGCTCGGGGGCTGCAGTGTGGGCCGTAGCCTCACTGCTGTCGTCGTGACGGGCGAGCGACGAGCCGAGCGGGCAGGGAGCGATTCATGACACCGTCAGGGTTGATCGGCAATACCGACCCGGCCGGGCTGGACCTGGCCATGTCGGCCCAGGCGCGGCCGCTGTATGAGTGGGTGGTCGAGTTCGTGGCCACCGAGGTGGAGCCGGTCACCGCCGAGTTCTTCGCCCTCGGCGAGAACCGGGCCGAGCGCTGGGGCTACGGAGACGGTCAGCTCGAGTTGCTCGACAGCCTCAAGGCGAGGGCCAAGCAGGCCGGGCTGTGGAACTTCTTCCTGCCCGACGCCGGTAGCGGCGAGGGCCTCAGCAACCTCGACTACGCGTACATCGCGGCCGAGCTCGGCAAGAACCCCATCGCGCCGGAGTGCCTCAACTGCAGCGCGCCCGACACGGGCAACATGGAGGTGCTCGAACGGGTGGGCACCCCCGAACAGAAGCAGCGGTGGCTCGAGCCGCTGCTGGCCGGCGAGATCCGGTCCTGCTACGCCATGACCGAGCCCTCGCTGGCGTCGTCGGACGCCAAGAACATCGCCACCCAGGCGGTGCTCGACGGCGAGGAGTGGGTCATCAACGGCGAGAAGTTCTTCATTTCCGGCGCCGGGGATCCGCGCTGCAAGATCATGATCTGCATGGTGCAGACCAACCCCGACGGCCCCCCGCACCGCCGCCAGTCCCAGATCCTGGTGCCGATGGACACTCCGGGCGTGGACGTGATCGGTCCCATGCATGTGTTCGGCGAGGACGACGCGCCCCACGGTCACATGCACATCCGCCTCGACGATGTGCGGGTGCCGGCGGCGAACATCCTGCTGGGCGAAGGCCGCGGCTTCGAGATTTCGCAGCTGCGGCTCGGACCGGGCCGGATCCACCACTGCATGCGCTCCATCGGCGCGGCCGAGAAGGCCCTGGACCTGATGGCGCGCCGGGGCCTGAGCCGTGAGGCTTTCGGACGTCCGCTGGCCCGCCTCGGCGGCAACGTCGAGATCATCGCCCGGGCCCGGGTGGAGATCGAGGCCATGCGCCTCATGGTGCTTCGGGCGGCCAAGGCCATGGACATCCTCGGCAACGCCGAGGCCCGGGTGTGGGTGAGCGCGGTGAAGGCCCTGGTCCCTGAACGGGTGTGCGCCATCATCGACGAGGCCATCCAGATGCACGGCGCTACGGGAGTGTCGCAGTGGACGCCGCTGGCTCGCATGTACACCCTGCAGCGGACCCTGCGCCTCGCCGACGGTCCCGACGAGGTTCACTGGTTCGTGGTGGGCCGGGCCGAGCTGGCCGCCCACGAAGGACTCGACGATCCGGCCGAAGCGGCTCGCCAGAGACAGCTCGCATCCAAATGAAGTAGCGTTCGCGTCTCGCCGACCGTGTACTGCGACATCAAGGAGGTCGACGCGTGACGATTACCTCGGAGCGACCTACCCCTGAGGCGCCGCTGCCTGCCGCCGGTGAGGCCGGCGCGGTGACGGTGGCGTCGCTGGCCCGGGACTGGGCGGTGCGCAGTCCCCAGCAGGTCGCCATGCGCGAGAAGGACTTCGGCATCTGGCAGGAGTACACCTGGGCCCAGACCTGGGATCTGATCGAGACGGCCGCCCATGGCCTGCTGGAGCTGGGTGTCGAGGTCGGCGACCGGGTGGCCGTCCACTCCGAGGACCGGCCCGAGTGGGTCGTGCTCGATCTGGCCACTGTGGCTGTGAGGGCCATCACGGTGGGGCTCTATCCCACCAATCCCACCGCGGAGGTGGAGTACCTCGTCTCGGACTGCACTCCGACGGTGTTCTTCGCCGAGGACCAGGAGCAGGCCGACAAGATCCTGGAGGTGCCCGCGGCGACGGCCGCCTCGGTTCGGCGCATCATCTTCACCGAGCCGCGGGGCTTCGGCGACTACGACGATCCGCGCCTGCTTTTCTGGGACACCTTCTTGGAGATGGGTCGCCGCCACCGCGAAGCCCATCCGCAAGCGGTGGCCGAGCGCATGGCGGCCGCCACCGACGCCGATGTGATGACGCTGGTGTACACCTCAGGCACCACCGGCCCTCCCAAGGGTGCCATGCTGGCCAACTCCAACGCGGCCTACTGCATCGACAAGATCGTCAACGAGGTCGATCGCTTCCCCGACGGCACCCGGCCCGGCTCCGACGATCTGATCGTCACGTACCTGCCGCTGTGCCATGTGGCCGAACGGATCTTCTCCACCTGGACGATGGTCGGGGCCGGTCCGTCGCTGAACTTCGCCGAGTCGATCGAGACCGTCACCGAGAACCTGCGCGAGATCCAGCCCACGCTGTTCTTCGCGGTGCCGCGCATCTGGGAGCGGCTGCACGCCCAGGTCACCATCAAAGGCAACGACGCCACTCCGTTCAAGCGGGTCTTCCTGCGGTTCACACTGGCGCTCGCGGGCATCATCGGGCGCAGGAAGGTGGCCAACGGCGGCAGTCACACGTTGGCGACCCGGCTGCTGTACGCAGTCGGTCAGCCGCTGGTGTTCCGGGCGCTGAAGGAACGGATCGGCCTGCGCCGCTGCCGCCACGCCGGTTCGGGCGCGGCCGCCATCGCACCCGAGGTGCTCGAGTTCTTCATCGGACTGGGTGTGCCGGTGTTCGAGCTGTACGGCATGACCGAGAACTCCGCGGTGGCCACCTGCAACTTCGCGGGACGCATGAAGCTGGGCACGGTGGGGGAGCCCTACTCCGACATCGGACTGCGCATCGACGAGACGACCGGCGAGATCCAGACCAAGCACCCCGGGGTGTTCGTGGGCTACTGGAACAAGCCCGACAAGACCGCGGAGACGTTCACCGACGACGGCTGGCTGATGACCGGCGATGTCGGGGTGTGGGTGGACGGCACCCACGTGAAGATCGTCGACCGCATCAAGCACATCATCATCACCTCCGGCGGCAAGAACATCTCCCCCTCGGAGATCGAGAACAGCCTCAAGACGTCGCCGTATGTGAAGGAGGCCATGGTGATCGGCGACGGCCGCAAGTTCGTCTCGGCCCTCATCGGCATCGAACTCGAGACGGTGGGCGACTGGGCTCAGCGCAACAACATCGCCTACACCACCTACCGGGATCTTTCGGAGAAGCCCGAGGTCATCGAGCTGGTCTCCAAGGTGGTGGACGACACCAACTCCAAGTTCGCCCGGGTCGAGCAGATCAAGAAGTTCAAGATGCTGCCCAAGGAGCTCGACCACGAGGACGGCGAACTGACCGCCACCCAGAAGCTCAAGCGCAACGCCATGGAGGACATGTTCCACGACCTCGTGGAGTCGATGTACTGATGGTTGCGGGCAGTCATCCTCGTGGAGTCGATGCACTGATGGCCAGCGCAGTCATGGCAGCCGCAGAGCGCCGCTGATGGTCGGCACGGCCGGGCTGCAGCGGCTCGATCTGCGGCGGGGGGCGCCGATGGGTTTCCTGGTCGGCGCGCTCACCGCGGCGGCGATCTTCGGCGCCGTGCAGCTCGCCAACGACCCGGCCCTGTTCTTCCAGACGTTCATGAAGTCGATGGGGCTCGGTTCGGTGTACGCGCTGATCGCGCTGGGCTTCGTGCTCATCTTCAAAGCCACCCAGACCGTCAACTTCGCGCAGGGCGCGTTGGCGGCCACCGGCGCGCTGTTCGTGGCCTTCCTGGTGCAGGAGCGCAGCGTGTTCTCCGACGGCGAGAGCGTCGTCACCAGAGACGGCCACATCCCCTTCACCAGCATCAGCAATCCGCTCAACAGCGTGGGCGGCCCCGACTGGGTGTACTGGGTGCTCAGCGCCGTGGTGGCTCTGGTGTTCGCGGCCGTGGTCGGCCTCGTCGTCGAGCGTCTGGCCATCCGGCCCATGATCGGCGAACCCCTGTTCTCGGTGGCGGTGATCACGCTCGGTCTGGAGATCATGTTCCGGGTGTTCAACAACGACGCCGTCGTCATCGAGTACCGCCCGGTGGGCGCGCCCTGGGACATCGGCGGGTTCAGAGTGGCCGGCGAGTTGATCAACTGGAGCTTCGTGGCCGCCATGATCACCGCCGCGGCCGCGTTCGTGGCGGTGTATTTCTTCTACCGGTCGCGGCTCGGGATCGCCATGCGGGCGGTTGCTTTCGATCAGGAGGCGGCCATGGCCCAAGGCATCAACGTGGGCCGCGTCTTCGCCATCGCGTGGGCCGCCGGCGCGGTCCTGGCCGCGATCGGCGGGATCTTCGCCACCCAGCCGCCGGTCGACCAGACGATCTCGGTTGATCAGGAGACCGCCAACATCGCCTTCCGGGCCCTTCCTGCGGTGATCCTGGGAGGGCTCGACTCGGTGACGGGCGCCCTGTTGGGCGGGCTGGTGGTGGGCGTGGCCGAGATCTACGCGGGTCAGTACGCCGCGGCCAACACCTCCTGGCTCGGCGCCGGCTATCCGCTCATCGTGCCCTATGTGGTGATGGTTGTCGGGCTGTTGGTGCGCCCCTACGGGCTGTTCGGCACGCCCGAGATCCAGAGGGTGTGAGCGTGCCCGGCGACCAAGCGACCAGGGGGGTGTGAAGGATGCTCGGTCGACCGAATCTGTACACCTCCTACCGCCAGGAGTCGCAGATGCTGCCCACCTGGACGCAGAAGGCGGTGTTCGCGCTGTTCATGGCGGTGGTGTTCCTGCTGCCCTTCGACCTGCCGGTGATCAGCCACATTCCGGTGGTGCGCTTCTTGGGCGACGGCGACTGGCTGTTGATCATGTCGCGGATGCTGGTGTTCGCCATTGCCGCCCTCGGCCTGAACCTGCTCAGCGGTCTGGGGGGTCAGGTGTCGCTCGGCCATGCGTTCTTCATGGGGGTCGGGGCCTGTGCGGCCGTCTATCTCGGCGGAACCAGCGGTGAGACCACCTGGGGCCATTCGCTGCCGATCTGGATCTGGCTGCCCGGCGCGGGCGTGGCCGCCGCGATGGTGGGCGTGATCGTTTCACCGGTGGCGGTGCGGCTGCGGGGCCTGTACCTGGCCATCGTCACGCTGGGCTTGGTCTTTCTGGGCCTTCATTTCGGCAACACCAGTTGGGGCAGCAAGATCGCAGGCGCGCCCGCCTACGGCCGCAACTTCCCAGAGCTCGACATTCGGCTGTGGAAGGAGCAACAGCCGCTGGTGGATGTCAGCCGCGACGGCCGCTGGCTGTGGTTCGACGTCACCGACCTGCAGAAGCTGTACCTGTTCCTGCTGGTGTTGACGATCCTGTTCGCGGTGGCGGCCAAGAACCTGGCCCGTTCCCGCACCGGCAGGGCCCTGCAGGCCATCCGCGACCGCGACATCGCGGCCGAGGTGATGGGCGTGGCCGAGTTCCGTTACAAGGTCATCGCCTTCGCGGTGTCGTCGTTCTTCGCGGGCGTTGCCGGAGCGCTGTTCGCGGCGCTTCTCCAGCGCCTGCAGGTCGACCAGTTCGGACTGTTCCTGTCGGTGGAGTTCATCGCCATCCTGTTGATCGGCGGTGCGGGCACCACCGCAGGCCCGTTGATCGGGAGCTTCTTCGTGGTTATGGTCCCCGAGTTCGTGAAGGCGTTCACCAAGTGGCTCGAAGCCGCTGAGAGCGGTCCCACCGAAGCCCTCTCGCACCTGGTGCTCACCGAGGGCGACGACTTCGGTGTCATCAACACCGCCATCCAGACCCCGGGATGGACCCTCAGCGTCGACGCCTGGAACATCGTGCTCTTCGGCGCGCTCATCGTCGTGTTCCTGATCGCGGAGCCCCTCGGGATCTTCGGCATCTGGGTACGAGTACGCAACTACTGGAAGAGGTGGCCGTTCAGCTATTGATCCGCCATCCTCCGTCAAGATGTGAGCACCGCCCCGGTGCTCATGGCCCAATAGACAACCTTGGAGGCAACACCGTGAAACGAACGAAATGGCTGCTCGCAATGCTGTGCGCTGTGGCCCTGGTAGCCGCGTCGTGCGGCGATGACGAGCCGGACACATCCGCAGCCGACGCCGCGGCCGCGGCCGCCCAGGCCGAGGCTGAAGCGGCCGACGCCGGCAGAGCGGCTGCCGAAGCCGAGGCCGAGGCGGCGGAGGCCGAGAGAGCGGCTGCTCAGGCCGAGGCCGACGCGGCCCAAGCGGCGGCAGAGGAAGCAGAGGCCAGGCTGGCGGAGGCTGAGGCA
>JAJDZO010000020.1 GCA_022824605.1 Acidimicrobiia bacterium | reverse complement strand
TCGGCCACCTCGGCCACCGCCTGCGCACAGCCGCGGGGATCGAGCCCGCCGGCGTTGGACACCACCTTGATGCCCTCGTCGAGACAGGTGCCCATCACCTGGTCCATCTGGGTGACGAAGCTGCGGGCGTACCCGCCTCCGGGACGTTTGGCGCGGGTGCGAGCCAGTATCAGCATGGTCAACTCGGCCAGCCAGTCTCCGGTGAGAACGTCGATGGGCCCGCCGTTCACCATCTCGGCCGCAGCCGACAACCGATCGCCGTAGAAGCCCGAACAGTTGGCGATTCGGATCGGTTCAGCCATCGCGGGGTTGCTCGGCGGGTTCGAAAACCAGCAGCGGAGAGCCGTTGTCCACCTGATCTCCGGGCGCCACCAGCACCTCGGCCACGGTTCCGTCGCAGGGGGCGCTCACGTGGTGCTCCATCTTCATCCCCTCCATCACCACCAGGGTGCTGCCCGCGGCCACCTGTTCGCCCGCCGCCACCCGCACCTCGGTGATCACGCCGGGCATGGGCGCCGCGAACCCGCCCGCGGCCAGACCTCGGCCGGGAGCGCCGAAGCGGGGCAGCTCCGTCACCGTGACCGTCTCGGAGTCGCCGGTCACGTGCAGCCTCGCGCCGTCGGCCGTGACCGCATACCGAACCCGGCGACCGTCCCACTCCAGGTCGAGCCCGTCGGATCGCCAGGCCGCGATCGTCGCAGTGGCCTCGACTGCGTCGACGGCTGGTTGCTCGGCGCGGTCGCCTCCCGACGTCCCGGCCGCCGTAGTGGCCGCCTGCTCTACTGCGTCGACGGCGCATTCGGCCCGCACGGTGAAGGAACCGTCGCGCCGGGGCCGGTACGAGACCGTGACCGTGACCGGCTCGGCGGCCGTGGCCACGGCCAGTTCCACCCGCTCGGGCGGGAGACGGCCGTGGCGCCATCCGCTGGGCATCCATCGAAGCGTGGCGGCCTGCTGCCGGTCGGCGGCCTGGAGCCACATGGCTGCGGCCACTGCGGCGTACCGGCACTCCGCGGGCGAGAGGGCGACGGCTCGGCTCGGACCGACCCGATCGATGAAATCGGTGGTGGTGTCACCGGCCAGGAATGCGTCCGAGCGCAGCGTGGCCACCAGGAAGTGGCGGTTGGTGGTCACCCCGCCGATGTGCAGGTGCTCCAGGGCCAGGGCGAGGCGCCCGGCCGCCTCGGCCCGGCTGGGGGCGTGGGCTATCACCTTGGCCAGCATCGGGTCGAAGTCCAGCCCGACCTCGCTGCCGGCGGCCACGCCGCTGTCCCACCGCACGGCCGGATCGGACGGGGGAGCGAAGGCGGCCAGGGTGCCCACCGCGGGCAGGAAACCGGCCGCAGGGTCCTCGGCGTAGAGCCGGGCCTCGACGGCGTGACCTCTGAAGGCGATGTCGGCCTGGGTGTAGCCCAGCGGCTCTCCGGTCGCCACCCGCAACTGCTCGCGGACCAGGTCGATTCCGGTCACCTCCTCGGTGACAGGGTGCTCCACCTGCAGGCGGGTGTTCACCTCCAGGAAGAAGAAATCGCCGGTGTCGTCGTCGAGCAGCAGCTCCACCGTGCCCGCCGAGCAGTACCCGATCAAGGAGGCCAGCCGCACCGCGGCGTCGCCCATGGCCGCTCTCAGGCCGTCGTCCACCGCGGTCGACGGGGACTCCTCGATGATCTTCTGGTGGCGGCGCTGGATCGAGCACTCCCGCTCGCCGAGATGGACGACGTTGCCGTGACCGTCGCCCAGGATCTGAACCTCGATGTGGCGACACCGTGGCAGGTAACGCTCCAAGAACACGGTGTCGTCACCGAAGCCGGCGAGGGCCTCGCGCCGGGCCGCGGCCACGGCTTCGGGCAGATCGGCGGGATCCGACACCAGGCGCATGCCCTTGCCGCCGCCGCCCGCGGCCGCTTTCACCATGAGCGGGAAGCCGACTTCGCTCGGGTCGCCAGGGTCCTCGCACGACGGCAGGGTGGGCACGCCCGCAGCCTCGGCCGCGGCCTTGGCCGCCAGCTTGTCGCCCATGGTCTCGATGGCTTCCGGGCCCGGGCCGACCCACACCAGGCCGGCGGCGGTCGCGGCCCGGGCGAACCCGGCGTTCTCCGCAAGGAATCCGTACCCGGGATGCACCGCGTCGGCGCCGGCCGCGACCGCGGCGGCCACCACTGCGTCGCCGTCGAGGTATCCGCCGGGCAGCCGGAAGGCCGCATCGGCCTCGGCCACGAACGGCGCTCGGGCGTCGGCGTCGGCGAACACGGCCACGCAGCGCATGCCCATGGCCCGCGCCGTGCGGAACACCCGCCGGGCGATCTCGCCCCGGTTGGCCACCAACAGCGTGTGAACAGCTTTCACAGCCGGAACACTCCGAAGCCCTCGGCGCCCTCGATCGGACGGTTGCCAACCACCGACAGGCACATGCCCAGCACGGCCCGGGTGTCTCGGGGGTCGATTATCCCGTCGTCGCTGATGGCGCCGGTGGCTCGCAGCGCCAGCGAGCCCCGCTCCTGTATGGCCTCGGCCTGGGCCACGATCCGGGCGTCCTCGTCCTCGTCGAAGGGCTCGCCCTTGCGGGCCGCCCGGGCCCGACGCACCTGCGACATCACCCCGGCGATCTGTTTGGGTCCCATCACCGCGACCTTGGCCGTGGGCCACAGCCAGGTGAAGCGGTTGCCGAAGGCCCGCCCCGACATTCCGTAGGTGCCGGCCCCATACGACGACCCGATGATCACGGTGAGGTGCGGCACCGTCGAGTTGGTCACCGCGTTGATCATCTGGGAGCCCTTCTTGACCATGCCGTCGGCCTCGTAGTCGCGTCCCACCATGAAGCCGGTGATGTTCTGCAGGAACACCAGCGGCACGTCGATCTGGTTGCACAGCTGGATGAAGGTGGCGCCCTTCTGGGACGAGTCGGGGTAGAGCACGCCGTTGTTGGCCAGGATCCCCACCGGATAACCGCAGATCGACGCCCAGCCGCACACCAGGGTGGTGCCGTAGCCGGCCTTGTACTCCTCGAAGCGGGAGCCGTCCACCACCCGGGCGATCACCTCGCGCATGTCGAAGGGCTGGCGCAGGTCGCGGCTCACCATTCCGAGCAGCTCCTCGGGATCATGGACCGGCTCGTCGGCGGCCATGGTGGCAGCGGGGTGGGGCTTGCGCACGTTGAGGTGCGACACCGCCTCGCGGCACATGCGGATGGCGTCCATCTCGTCCACCGCGAAGTAGTCGCCCAGCCCGGAGACCTCGGCATGCATCCGGGCGCCGCCGAGAGTCTCGTCGTCGGACTCCTCTCCGGTGGCCATCTTCACCAGCGGCGGACCGGCCAGGAAGATCTTGGACTGGTCGGCCACCACGATGTTGTAGTCGGACAGGCCCGGCTGGTAGGCGCCCCCCGCGGTGGACGATCCGAACACCACGCACACCGACGGGATCCGCATCTTGGACAGCTCGATCATCTCGTAGAAGAAGCGGCCGCTCTCGGCGAAGTGCGTGGTCTGCACCCGGGTGCTGCTCCCGCCGGTGAACTCCGAGCCGCCGCCCGAGCCGCCGCCGAGGCGCAGGTCGGCGCCCGCGGACTCCACGAAGCTCACATAGGGGATGCGGTTGTCGCGGGCGATCTCCAGGGCCCGCATCCATTTCTTGCTGGCATACGGGGTGAGGGCCCCAGCCAGCACGCTGGGGTCGTTGCCCATGATCACGCACTCCGTGCCGGCGATCACGCCGACGCCCACCACCATCCCGCCGCCCATCGTGTAGTCGGAGTGGTAGGCGGCCAGGGCGCTGATCTCCAGGAACGGGCTGTTGGGGTCGATCACGTTGGCGATGCGTTCCCGGATGGGCAGCTTGCCCCGAGACCGGAGCCGCGCCATCGCCGCGGGTCCGCCGCCCGCCTCGGCCTCGTCGAGCAGGCCCTCGATCTCGTCGAGCTGCTCCACCATGTCGTCGCGGTTCTGGCGAAAGGCCTCCGCGGCGGTGTCCAACGTGGTCGGCAGCGCCGGCGCCAACAGCTTCGGCAGGCTGAGCGATGCGGCGGCGTCGATCCTCACCGCCGCGACCCTACCGCCGCCCGTAGGAGTCAACGGCCCCACTTCGTAGCGTCGCGGCGACAGCAGCCGCCCGGCTCCCGCCAGAGCGGTGGGGTAACGCCGCAGTCCTGCGATGATGGGCCCATGACTGAGATCGTCGACACCGGTGCGGTGGACTTCCATTTCGATGTGCTGTGCCCGTGGGCTTACCAGACGTCCAAATGGATCCGCGACGTGCGGGCCCAGAACGGGCTGGACATCTCCTGGCGCTTCTTCAGCCTCGAGGAGATCAACCGCTTCGAGGGCAAGAAGCACCCGTGGGAGCGGCCCTGGTCATACGGGTGGTCGCTGATGCGCATCGGTGCGGTGCTGCGCCGCCACAGCATGGACCGCCTCGACGCCTGGTACGAGCGCTCGGCTCGGGCTCTGCACGAGGAGGGGCTGAGAGTTCACGAGCCCGACGTGGCGCGGATGCTCCTGGCCGAGATTGGCCTCGACCCGGCCACGGTGGACGAAGCCCTCCACGACACCACCACCCACGACGAGGTCAAGGCCGACCACGACCGGGTGGTGGCCGCGGGCGGCTTCGGGGTGCCCACCCTGTTCTTCGGAGATCAGGCTCTGTTCGGACCGGTCCTGATCGATCCGCCGACAGGCGCCGAGGCGATGCGCCTATGGGACGCGGTGACCGTCTGGCTCGACTTCCCGCACCTGTACGAGGTCCAGCGGCCCAAGTCCCGCCACGACGAGCGAGCCATTGCGGAGGTGTTCCGCCCCTACGTCGAGGCCCGCGACTGGGTGAGCATCAACCGGGGCGAGGTCATCGACTTCGACCTCAAGTAGACGTCGATGTCCGGGGTGGGCTCGCCTCAGGCCCTGGCCGCCGCAATGGGAGCCGACGAGATCCGCGGACTGATCGACGCAGCCGACGTCCCCAGCCTGCTCGCCGCGCTGGCTCACGCCACCGGAGACCGCAGCCTGGCACCCGGCGACTTGTGGCTCGACCCTGATCTCGCTCTGCAGCCCGACGGCGGCTGGGACACCGGACAGGTCCAGCGGGCCCGTGACCTGGCCGCCGACGGTCTGCGTCGCCTCGCCGCGTCACAGTCCGCCATCAACGGTCCTGACGACGACTTGGTGCTGCCGCTCATCGACTGGCTCACCGGCGCCGACCTCGACGACGGCTACCGGCAGATGCTCACCGAGGAATTGGCCGTCACCCGAGACCTGCGCACCCCCGAGCCGATCCGCGGCGATGCCTGGCCACCGCAGGGCTCCGTCGATTACCCGGTTGCGGTGATCGGCGCAGGCATGTCGGGCATCCTGACCGCCCACCGGCTCAAACAGGCCGGCATCGATTGCATCGTGCTCGAGAAGAACGGCGACGTGGGCGGAACCTGGCTGGAGAACACCTATCCGGGCTGCCGGGTGGACGTGTTCAACCATGTGTACTCCTACGCCTCCGAGCAGCGCCCCGACTGGCCCGAGTACCACTCCAGCCAACCGGTGCTGCTGGACTACTTCCGGGACTGCGCCCGACGGTGGGGGATAGGCGACCGGATCCGCTTCGATGTCACCGTCGAGTCAATGACCTGGCACGACGACGCCCGCCACTGGGTGATCCGGATCGACACACCCGATGGCCGCGACGAGATCACCGCCGCCGCAGCAGTGTCGGCCGTCGGGCAGCTCAACCGTCCCCTTGTGCCCGACATCGCCGGGATCGACACCTTCGCAGGCACACAGTTCCACAGCTCGGCCTGGCGCCACGACATCGCCTGGGACGGCTTGCGGGTGGCGGTGATCGGCACCGGGGCGAGCGCGCTGCAGTTCATTCCCCATCTGGCCGAAGCGGCCGCGCATGTGACCGTGTTCCAGCGCACTCCACCGTGGCTGGTACCCCGGCCGGTGTACCACGAGCCTCTCGCGCCGGGCCTGCTCAAGCTCTTCGAGATCGTGCCGGGCTATGCCCACTGGTTCCGGCTTCGGTTGTTCTGGTGTACCCACGAGGGCACCGTCGGCGCCCTGCGACGGGATCCGGCCTGGGACGGCCCCCTCGACGAGGCGGTCAGCCCCCGCAACGACGAAGCCCGCCGCCTGCTGACCCTGTACCTGGAGTCTCAATTCGGCGACCGGCCCGAACTGCTGGCCAAAGTCGTGCCCGACTACCCGGTCGGGGCCAAGCGGGTGGTGCTCGACAACGGGATCTGGGCGAGCACGCTGAAGCGGCCCAACGTGGAGCTGGTCAGCGACGGCATCGAGCGGATCGAGCCCTCGGGGGTGAGAGGAACCGACGGGCGCCTGCACCGAGCCGATGTGATCGTGTTCGGCACCGGCTTCCGGGCCTCGGAGTTCTTGACGCCGATGCGGGTGGCCGGGCGAGGCGGTGCCGACCTGCACGACACCTGGAACGGCGACGCCCGGGCCTACAACGGTGTGTGCGTGGCCGGGTTTCCCAACCTGTTCTGCGTGTACGGGCCCAACACCAACATCGTGGTCAACGGCAGCATCATCTACTTCGCGGAGTGCGCCGCGCACTATGTGGTCGAGTGCCTGCGCCTGCTGGCCGCACGGGGCGCAGCGGCCATGGACTGCAAGCCCGACGCCTACGACCGCTATTGCGAGCGGATGGACGAGCACAACGCACAGATGGCTTGGGGCATCTCCGGTGTCAACAGCTGGTACAAGAGCCCCAGTGGCCGCATCGCCCAGAACTGGCCCCTGCCGCTGATCGACTACTGGCGCCAGACCCGCCGCCCCGAGGAGTCCGACTTCGAGATGCTGTAGTCGCCGCTCGACGGGGCGTCAGCCGGTGTTGCGCATGCCGGCGGCTACGCCGTTGACGGTGAGCAGCAGCGTTCGCAACAGCAGTTCGTCCTCAGCGGAGTCGCCGGCCCGCCTGCGGCGGTAGCGGGAAAGCAGGTCGGCCTGCAGCACGTTGATCGGGTCGAGGTAGCCGTCGCGCACGGCCAGCGTGCGCCGCAGGATGGGCAGGTCCTCCAGCAGGCCCCTGCCGGTGAGCGCGGTGACCTCGTCCACGGTGCGGTCGTACTCGGCACAGACCGCGTCGAAATGGTGGTGCAGAGCCGGGTCGACCAGCGTGGCCACATAGTGGCGGGCTATGGCCAGGTCGGTCTTGAACAGGGTCATCTCCACGTTGGACACGAAGGTGCGGAAGAACTGCCAGGACTCGTACATGTCGTGCAGGTCGGCCCCCATCCCGGCGCGGCGAGCGGCCTCCAGCCCCGCGCCGACCCCGAACCAGCCGGGCACGATCTGGCGCGACTGCGTCCAGCCGAACACCCACGGGATGGCCCGCAGCCCGTCGATCCCCTCGTCGACACGGCTGCGCCGGGCCGGGCGCGAACCGATGTTCATCTCGGCCAGTTCCTCCACCGGGGTCGACGTCTGGAAGTACTCGACCAGGCCGGGAGCCTGCAGGAAGGCCCGGTAGGCGTCGTAGGCGGCGCTGGAGGCGGCCTCCATCACCTGGTCCCACCGCCGGGTCACCGCCGGATCGTGGCGGGGCGTCCGGTGTGCCATCGAGGCCTCCACCACCGCCGCGAACGCCAGGTCGAGGTTGCGGTGAGCCAGGCGGGGCAGCCCGTACTTGTCGGCGATCACCTCGCCCTGCTCGGTGATCTTGACCGAGCCGCGCACTGCGCCGGGCGGCTGGCCCAGGATCGACGCATGGGTGGGACCGCCGCCCCGCCCGACGGTGCCGCCCCGGCCATGGAACACCGTCATCCGGATCCCGGTGGCGTCGGAGACGTCTGCGATGGCTCTCAGCGCCTTGTGGATCTCCCACTGCGAAGTCGTGATCCCGCCGTCCTTGTTGGAATCGGAGTAGCCGACCATCACCTCCTGTTCGCCGCCTCGCAGCTCGACCAGGCGCCGGTAGGGCTCCGTCGCCAGCAGATCCCGCAGGATCGGCCCCGCCGAGCGCAGGTCGTCGATCGTCTCGAACAGGGGCACGAATCCCAGGCGGGCCACGCCGGCGGTCAGGTCGACCAGTCCGGCCTCGCGGGCCAGCACGGCGGGCGCCAGCACGTCCTCGACGCCGGTGGTCATCGACACGATGTAGCTGCGCACGATCTGGTCGCCCCGTGCGTCCATCTGGCGGCGCAGCACCCGGAACAGCTCGGCCACGTCCTCGGCGCCGTCTCGGAGACTGCGGCCTCGGGGCGCCAGTGGGCGGGGGCCGGCCAGTTCAGCCGCCAGCAGCCCCGCCTTCTCGTTTCCAGAGAGGCCGTCGTATTCGATTCCCAGCGGCGTGAACAGCTGGGCCAGGGCCATGTGATGGCGCTCGGAGTGCTCCCGGATGTCGAGAGTGGCCAGATCGAAGCCGATCATGGCCACGATGCGGCGCACCCGGGCCAGCCGGCCCTCGGCCAGCAGGCGACCGTGGTTGGCTTCCAGCGACCGCCCGATCACCGCCAGATCGCCGGCCAACTCGTCCGCGGAGCGGTAGGCCCTCGGTCCGGGCGACGACCGGCTCGTCTTGTCGGCGGAGCGGTCGGCCGTCGGACCAGGCGAGGGCCGGGTCGTCTCGATCAGGCGCCGATGGATCACGGCCAGTCGCTGGCGATAGGGCTCGCCTGCGCTGAGGGTGTCGAACCGGGCGGTGACGTCGGGATACAGCCTCCGGTCGGCCTCGAGTTGCGCCGCCAGCTCGTCGGACACGCCGCGGACCGCCAGCCCGACGCTCAGCTCCGACGACAGCGCCTCGATCTCGTCCACCAGGATCCGCAGGGCCCGTTGACGCTGGAACTCGAGAACCTCCACGGTGGTGGCCGCCGTCACGTTGGGATTGCCGTCCCGGTCGCCGCCCACCCAAGAGCCGAAACGGATGGGCGACCGGTCGGGATCGAGCGCTCCGCCGAGGGGATCGAGGGCCGAGTCGATGTCGTCGAGCAGTTCGGGCACGCCGTTCGCCGCTATCTCGGTGAGGAAGTAGAGGATCGAACGGGCCTCGTCCACCGGATCGGGACGCTGCCGGCGCAGCTCGTCGGTCTGCCAGATGGCGTCGATCAACTCGTCGACCCTGCGGTCCACCCGGCGGCGGGCGGTGTCGTCGGCGCCGGCGTGGGCCCGCTGCTCGATCAGGCTGGAGATCTCGGCCAGCTTGTCGAGGATCGACCGGCGCGACGCCTCGGTGGGATGGGCCGTGAACACAGGGCGCAGTTCGGCCGAGTTGACGGTGGCGACGATCTCGTCGTCGCTGTGACCGAGCTCTCGCAACCGGGCGACCATCTCGCCGAACCGGTTCGAGCCGGCGGCCCGCTTCTCGGTGAGGTCGTCGATGCGGTGCACCTGCTCGGCGGTGTTGGCGATGTGGAAATAGACGGTGAAGGCCCGGGCCAGCAGGCCGGCGGTGGCCACGTCCACATCGGCCAGCAACTCGGCCAGGGCCGTGCTGTCCTCGTCGCTGCGGCGCAGACCTCGGGCCAGGCCCCGCACCTGCTCCACCCGTTCGAGCAGTCGGGGGCCGTGCTGGCGAACCAGCGTGTCGCCGAGCTGGGCGCCGAGACGCCGGATGTCGCCGCGCAGCGCAGAGTCGACTTCTCCGAGCGGCCCGTCCAACGAGGACTCCACTGCGCTCTCCAACGACCTCTTCTCCACGGAACCTATACCTCGACCCTAGGCTGCGGCCCGGGTGCGGCGCAGCAGAGGATCGGCGAGCCTCAGGCCCCGGTCGGCCATGTCGAGCACTCTCGGCGCCAGTCCCTCGGTGTCGCCGTCGATGAGGTTGCCCATCACCTGAAGGGTGATGTTGGCGACCGTCTGGGTGCCCACGGCCAGGCGCAGGCCGTTGCGCAGGATCCAGGGATGACCGATAAGGAAGCTGAAGCGCCGCCCGGTGCGCAGGAAACCGTCGAAGCGCTCTCCGACGATCCGGTCATAGGCACCAGGAGCCCCGGCCGGATCCTCGCAGAACAGGTCGGCCAGGATCATCCCCGACTCCAGGCCGTAGTCGATGCCTTCGCCGTTCATCGGGTTGATCAGGCCCGCCGCATCACCCACTGCGGCCCACCCGGGTCCGTGGCGACGCACGGTGCTCATGGGCAGCCTCCAGGCTCGGGGCCGCTCCAGGTAGTCGCCCAGTTCCCACTCGTCGGCCACCTGGCTGCGGTAATCGTTCAACAGTTGGTTGAGGTTGAGCCTCCGGAAGCCCTTCATCGTGGACATCGAGCCGACGCCGATGTTCACGGTGCCGTCACCGGCGGGGAACATCCACCCGTACCCCGGAACCCATCCGCCCTCGGCGCCTCGCAGGGTCAGGCAGGCTTCGAGGTGCCGGTCCGAGTGTCGGGGACTGGGTGCGTAGGTCCGGATGGCGAGGCCGAACGGTTCGGTGTCGACTCGCTCAGCACCGAGCATGCGAGCGGCTGCTCCAGGGGCGCCGGTGGCCAGAACCACCAGATCCGCCTGCCAACGCCGGCCGTCGTCGGTGCTTTGCACTCCCACCACCGTCGCGTGGTCGGAAAGGGTGGGCATCACCTCGGTGTTCCAAAGAATCTCGGCGCCGGCCTGCTCGGCTGCTTCGACAAGATGCTGGTCCAGTGCCCGGCGAGGCCACACCGCCCCGTGGGCGCCGAATCGATTGCCGGCGGGCCACAGCAGTTCACGCCGGGTACTGCCGGCGATCATCCGCAGACCGTCGATGCGGTGGGCGCCGTCGAGGGAGACGTCGAGTTGGGCGAGAGCGCTCACCGCTCGCGGCGTCAGTCCGTCACCGCACACCTTGTCGCGACCGGGCGACCCCTTCTCGAACACCGTCACCCGGGCACCGTTGCGGGCAGCCCTGATGGCGGCAGCGGCCCCGGCCGGACCAGCTCCGATGACCGCGATGTCGCAGCGAGCCGGCGTCATGGCACCCCGAGTACGTTACGCCGCTCGGGCCACGGCCTCGCCCGGATGGAGCGGATTCGCTCGCCTGCCCACTCGGCCTCTAGTGGGCGTGGGGTCCGTGGCCCTGATGGCCGAGGTGCCCGTGGTCGTGGTTGTGGCTGTGGCCGTGGCTGTGGCCGGTCCCGTGGTGGTCGTGGCCGTGATGGTCTTGTCCGTGCCCGTGATGGCCGTGATCGTCGAGCACGATGATCTCGTGGTCGTGGTCGTGGTCGGCGTGGTCTCCGAGCAGCCGGTTGCCGAACGTCTCTCTCAGCCGCTTCTCGGTGAGCATCTCCTCGGGCGTGCCCGCCGCCACCAGGCGGTTGGCGATGAGCATCACCGAGTCGCAGTGACGGGCCTCGTCGAGATGGTGAGTGGTGATGATGACGATGGCCCCCCGGCTCGAGTACATCTCGATCACGTTGAGAATCCGCTCCTGGCTCGGGATGTCGAGACCGGTGACCGGTTCGTCCAGCAGGAGGATGTCGGGCTCGCCGGCCAGCACCTGCGCGATCCGCACCCGTTGCTGCTGCCCGCCGCTGAGGTCGCCGAAGCTCCGATCGGCGTACTGGTTCACGTCGAGTTGTTCGCCCGCCTCGCGCATGGCGGTCCGGTCGGCGCCTCGAAGACGGCCGATCAGCCCCCGCTTGCCGTAGCGACCCATGGCCACCACTTCGCCCGCGGTGATCGGCATCCAGCAGGCGGGAAGGTGCTGGCATACATAGGCCAGGTTCTCCGACATGCCACGGATGGTGCCCGAGGTGGGCCTCTGCAGGCCGGCCATGCATTCCAGCATCGTGGTCTTGCCCGAACCGTTTATGCCCATGACCGCGGTGGACGTGCCCGGCTCGAAGGTGTGGGTCACGTCCTCGAGTGCGGTCACATCGTCGAACTTGACGGTCAGGTCGGA
>JAJDZO010000402.1 GCA_022824605.1 Acidimicrobiia bacterium | reverse complement strand
GGGCGCCAGCGAAGCGCACATGCCTGAGACAATGCACACGCCGTGGTCGACTTCCACCGTTGCTTCACCCATGAGTATCTCCCTGGTTCGTTCGGCCGGTACGCAGCATCACTGAGCCTGGGTGCTGTCAGACCATGCCTGCGCCACCGCAGTCACGATGTTCTGGTAGCCGGTGCAGCGACACAGGTTGCCCGACAGCAGCTCCACGACCTGCTGCGGGTGACGATAGTCGGCGGGGTCGACGCTTTCGAGGGTCATCAGGAAGCCTGCGGTGCAGAAGCCGCACTGCAGGGCGTGGTTGTCGTGGAAGGCCTGCTGCATCGGTGACAGCGCGTCGGACCCTGCGGGCGCGAGGTCCTCGACGGTGCGGATCTCCGCCCCGTCGGCTTGGACGGTGAGCATCAGACAGGACCGCACCGCGTCGCCGTCGACCATCACGGTGCAGGCGCCGCAGTAGCCGTGCTCGCAACCCAGATGCGTGCCGGTGAGGCCGACCGTGTCGCGGATGTAGTCCGACAGCAGCAGCCGCGACGGCACCCGATCACGGCGACGCCGACTGTTGATCGTGATCTCAACCTCGATTTCCGACACCGGCTGGCTGACGCTCATGGGGCATCTCCTGGTTCGAACGCTGTCCTACCCAGCCCTGCTCGATGTGCTCGGACAACCGCCGTCATGGCGACGCTCCTGAATTCAGCGCCTTGCGGGCCGCCCTCACCACCAGCGCGCCCAGCACCTCTCGTCGGTACTCGGCGGTGGCGTGAATGTCCTCGAACGCGTCGGCGGCGTCGGCCGCGGCCGCTTCCAGCACGGCGCTGTCGGTGTGGTGGCCAGCCCAGCCGGACAGCGCGGCCTCGGCCTCGGTTAGACGCATAGGCGCTCCGCCGACGCCGAAGCCCACCAGGCGGGCCGAGCGGACCACCGCGTCCACCGGTTCGATGATCGCCACGAGGCCGGTGACCGCGAAGTCCCCGGCGCGCCGGGAGATCTCGTCCACCACGGTCACCGCGCCTTCGGGCGCGGCCGGGAAGCACACCTCGGTGACCACCTCGGCGTCGTCGAGGGCAGTCCAGAACGGCCCCAGGAGGAAATCGCGGGCTGCTATGTTGCGCCCGCCGTCGGGGCCTTCAACGCTGATGGTTGCGTCGACTGCGACCGCGAGCGCGGGCAGCTCCGCGGCCGGGTCGGCGTGGGCGATGCTGCCGCACACCGTTCCCCGGTTGCGGATCTGCAGATGCCCGACATGGCGAAGTGCAACCCGAAGCCCCGGCACCACTGCGGCCGCACCGTCGTCGGCCAGTACCCGGCTCTGGGTGGCCGCCGCGCCGACAGTCACGCCTCCGGGCTCGACAGTCACGCGGTCAAGGCCGGCGACATCACGGATGTCGACCAGCACCGAAACGTCGGTGAGGCGGAAGTTCATGGCCGGAATCAGGCTCTGGCCGCCCGCAAGCACCCGGCCGGACTCGGCGGCCGCGAGAGCGTCGACAGCCTCGGACACCGACGAGGGCCGGCAGTACTCGAACGGCGCAGGCTTCACGCCGGCACCCCGACTGTGGCCCCGAGCGCGCCTTGGAACCCACCGAGGACAGCCGGTCCAGGGCACCACCGCGCCTGTGGCCCCGTCCGAGTGTCGGAACCCGTGGCAACCGGCGGGCTCACCGTGTCGCTCCGGGGCCTCGGCCGGCTGCTTCGGCGGCTCGGATGGCGGCGCGCACCGCCACCGGGGTCACCGGGCACTCGGTCAGATCCACACCCCACTCCGACAGGGCGTCGGACACTGCCCCGGCCACCGCGGCGGGCGGGCCGACCGTGCCTCCCTCGCCGCAGCCTTTGACACCCAATGGCTGATCGGGGGCGGGCGACTCGATGTGGTCGACGTCGATGGGCGGCGCCTCGGCGCAGGTCGGCACCAGATAGTCCATGAACGACGAGAACCGCGGCTGGGCGGTGTCGGAGTCGTACTGGAAGTGCTCGTACATGGCGCCGGCGATGCCCTGGACCACGCCTCCGTGGACCTGGCCCTCCACCAGCGCCGGGTTGATGACCGTGCCGCAGTCATGCACCACGATGAAGTCCTCGATCCTCACCTCGCCGGTGCTGACCCGCACGCTGACCACCGCGATGTGGGTGCCGTTGGACCAGCTGGCCGCCGCGTTGATCTTGCCGTCCTCGTCGAGCTGGTGGGTGAGGTGCTCGGGATGGTAGAAGGCCGAGGTCTCGAGGCCGGCTTCGATGTCGTCGGGCAGGTCCACGGTGCGGACCCAGGCGGTGGTGCCCACGTCGGCCCAACTCACCGACGGTTGCGGGCTGCCGGCCACATGGAAGGCGCCGTCGCTCACCACGATGTCGCCGGGCGACGCCTCCAGCAGGTGGGCCGCGATCCGGCGGGCCTTGTCCAACAGCCGCTCGGAGGCCATCAGTACCGATCCGGTGAGCATCATGGCGCCGCGGCTGCCCCACGAGCCCAGCCCGTAGGGCGCCCGCTCGGTGTCGCCCAGAACCACGGTCACCTGCTCCGGCGACACACCCAGCGCGTCGGCGGCGAGCTGGGCCGCGGTCGTCTCGTTGCCCTGGCCCATGGCGCTCAACCCGGCCGCCACCCGCACCGATCCGTCGGGATCGACCCGCACCGTGGCCGAGTCGTGGCCGCCCCATTGGCCGGTGGTGAGGTGATAGCTCGGCGAGGTCGGCTCCACGTAGTTGCAGTAGCCCACACCCACCCGCACATCGGAGTCATCCGCGTGGCGGGTCCGGGCCCGTTCCAGGGCAGGCGCGGTCGTCTCCAACGCCCGCTCGAACGACTCGGTGTGCGAGCCGGAGTCGAGGCGGCCCCCGCCGTGCATCACATGGGGCGTCTGTCCGGGCCGCAGCAGCATCCGGCGGCGCAGCGCCACCCGGTCGGTGCCGGTGAGGCGGGCCACCCGGTCGATGATGCGCTCCATCACGAAGGCGCCCTCGGGGATCCCGAAGCCCCGGTAGGCGCCGGCGGGGGTCTTGTTGGTGACCACGCCGACGGTGCGGGCCTGCATGTTGGGAAAGTCGTAGCCGCCGGTGATGCATGCGTTGGTCACGAACACCGGAGCGGTGCCCGGCATGAAGATCTCGCCCGAGCCCATGTCGAGCGTCGAGGTGCAGCGGATGGCACCGATGGCGCCGTCGTCGTCGTAGGCGACCTCCACGTCGTGGCGCTGCTCCCGGGCGTGCGCGGAGGCCACCAGGTTCTCGGCCCGGTCCTCGATCCAGCGCGCCGCGCAGCCGAGACGGCGGGCGATCCAGGGCACCACGATGTCCTCGGGGTAGGTGTGGGTCTTGGTGCCGAAGCCGCCGCCGACCACCGGGTGGATCACCCGAACCTGCGGCTCGGGCACGCCCAGCATGAGCGCAATGGCGGTGCGCACCATGTGGGGGCTCTGGGTGGACGACCACACCGTGAGCGTGCCGTCGGTGACCTCGGCCACCACTCCCCTGGTCTCCATGGGCAGCCCGGTCTGGCGTTGGCTCCAGTAGGTGTCTGTGAACGTGTGGTCGGCCTCCTCGAAGGCCCGGTCGACCTCGGGCTTGTGGGGGGCGACGTCCACCGAGACGTTGCTGTCCCAGTCGTCGAACAGCTTGGGCGCGCCGGGCGCCAGCGCCTGGGCGAGGTCGGCCACCGTCGGCAGCGGCTCGTAGATGGTGCCGGCCGCGACGAGCGCGGCCCCGTCCTCAGCCACGTAGCGATCAACCGCGACCACCGCCGCGTAGGGCGCGCCCACGTAGCGGACCCGGTCGGTGGCCAACGGACGCTGGCGCACCGCGCCGATGTAGGCGATGTAGTCCGGGAAGGTGCTCACGTCGGCCAGGTCGGCGCCGGTGTAAACCGCGACCACTCCGTCGAGGGCCTCGGCCTGCGAAGTGTCGATCTCGGTGATCCGGGCGTGGGCCTCGGTGCTGCGCACGATGCACACTTCGAGCATTCCCGGCAGCTTGATGTCGGCCACGTAGCGCCCTCTGCCGGTGAGCGGACCCCGGTCCTCACGCCTCGGCACCGACCGCCCGATGTGGCGGGTGCTGTGGCGGATGTGGTCGTCGATGTCGGGGATCATCGCGGCACCGACCCCCTCAGCGCTCTCCCCGGTGGTACGGGATGGTCAGCGCCAGCGGCACCTGGGAGCGGCTGCGGTTGAACACCAGCGCCACGATGGTCAACACGAACGGCAGGGCCAGCAGCAGCTGGTAGGGCAGGTCGACCCCGCTGGCCTGCAGCGACAGCTGGGTGGCCTCGAGGAAACCGAACAGCAGCGAGCCGCCCAGGATCCACGACGCCCGCCAGTTCCCGAAGATCACGATGGCCAGCGCGATCC
>JAJDZO010000389.1 GCA_022824605.1 Acidimicrobiia bacterium | reverse complement strand
GGCGCCAATTCCTTGAGCAGGTCGCGGTGGTGGCCGACGGCGGCGACCCGGTGGGCGTCAGCTTCGACCCCGACGAGCCGCCGGTGTCACTGCAAGCCGGAAACTACGTAGTAGGCCCCGACGACGACACCCTCGCACCCGAGTACTCATACATCGACACGTAGTGTCCCGAGAGGCGTGCCGATGGGTGCGGCCCGTCGCGCCCGTGGATCAGCGGTGGGTGGCGGCTCGTGGTCCCTGCGTCAGCCGGGGTGGTGGAGTTGGGTCTGTTGATCGGCTGATGCCACTAGCTGTCCTCTGCGGTACACCCGGCGTGACATCGGTGCGTCCGCTACTGCGCCTCGCAGCGAGGGCGCGTCGATGGCCACCATGTCGGCTGGATCGCCCGGCTCGAAGTTGACGGGAGCGAGGCCCATCACCTGCCGAGAGACGTTGGACACCATGTCGTAGGCGTCGTCGGGCAGGCGATGTCCGGCCATCACCATCAGCGCGGCGGTCTCCAGCGGGTCGCTGCGGCCCACCAGGTTGAACGGATCCTGCACGTTGTCGGCACCGGCGGCCACCACCGCGCCGGCGTCGATAAGAGCCTCGATGGCGGTGAGGCCCCGAGGCGTGCCCACCGGATCGTCTCGGCCTTGCAGGAACAGGTTGGTCTGGGGCAGGGTGATCACCGAGATGCCCGCGGCCGCCACCTCCGCGGCCACCGCGGCCTGCACGTCGGGCGGTTGCATGCCCAGGCTCACACAGTGGCTGGCAGCCACCGTGCCGTCGAAACCCCCGTCATTCACCTGGCGGGCCAGTTCCCGAAGCGTGAGCACCGACGGGTCGAGCGTCTCGTCGGTGTGCAGATCTATGTCGATGCCTGCCGAGGTCGCCAAGGCGAGCACATCCGCGATGCACGTCCGCGGGTCGTCCTGGAGGTTGGGCACGCCTCCGACGAGATGCACCCCGGCCTCCACCGCCTCATGTAGAGCACCGACATTGGGGGCGCTGTCGGGGCCGGTCATCGGGAAGCCGGTGAGGGCCACCATCTGGAAGTCGATGAGGCCCTCCATGGTGCGCGCCGCCTCCTGCACGGCCAGCACGCTGGAGATGCCGATGTCGGCGGTCACGTTGATGTGGGTGCGCACCGCGGTCACCCCGTGCACCAGCAGCAACTCGAAGGCCTCGGTGGCCCGCTCGACGGTCCGCTCATAGGACAGTCGCCCCTTCTCGGCGGCCTCGAACCAGGCGGTGATGGCGCCCATCAGGTCGCCCTTGGGGTTGGGCACCTCGTCTGCGGTGAGGGCCTTGTCTAGGTGGGCGTGGGGTTCGGCCATGGCCGGCAGCAGCAGCCAGCCGCCGAGGTCCTCGACGTCGGCGGAACTGCCGACGGAGGTCGAGCCCGCCGGGTCGTCTTCACCGGTGGCGCCGGAGCCGGCGGGGTCGACGCTTGAGATCGTGCCGTCGGTGATGTCGATGCCGACGTCTACGAGGCGGCCGTCGGCCAGGCGGGCATTCTGCAGGACTCGCACTTCGGTGTCTCCCTTTCGACGGTCCTCGTTACGCCAGGATGTCTATACCGCCGGTGGGCGCGATGAGAATCTCAGAAGACGGTGCCGGGCTGTGCGACCCGGATCGCTTCGTGTGATCCGGCCCGGTGGGCGCGATGAGAATCTCAGAAGACGGCGCCTTCGGAGCGCAGCCGTGTGATCTCGTCGGCGTCGTAGCCCAGCTCGGCCAGGATCTCCTCGGCGTGCTCGTTGAGGACCGGCACCGAGGCACGGAACTCCGGCGGGGTTGCTGAGAACCGTGGGGCCAGCCGGGCCTGGCGCATCCGTCCCGCGCTCGGGTGGTCCCATTCGACGAGGGTCTGGTTGTGGAGGACCTGGGGGTCGTGGTGCAGTTCCTCGACTGCGGTCACCTCCCCGCACGGCACCGAGTTGTCGTGCATGCGCGGCGCCAGTTCGGCCACCTTCCACTTGGCGAACTCCCCTTCGAGCATCGCTCCGAGCTCCTCGAATCGCCCGGTGCGCCCTTCGCGGTTGCCCCAGTCGGGGTGATCGATCCATTCGGGGCGGCCCAGGGCCCGAAAGAGGCCGTGGAACTGTTTGTCGCTGATCACGAAATAGACGATGTGGCCGTCGGCGCACGGTGTGAGCCGGTAGATGGTCGACAGGTGCCGTCCGCTGCTGGCGTCGTCGTCGAGGAGGGTGTCGGCCATGCCACCGTCGGGCCACAGGAATTGCACTGCAGTGTCAAGCATCGACAACTCGATGTGCTGGCCGCCGCCACCCTGGCTGCGAGCGAACAGTGCCGAGGTGATCGCGGTGGCCGCCATCCAGCCCGACGCCTTGTCGATCAGGCCGTTGCGCACCAGGTCGGGCACGGGCAACTCCGGGTTGACCTGCAACGCCACGTAGCCGGCGGCGGCCTGAATGATCGGATCGTAGACGGCTCGGTCGGCGTAGGGACCGGTCGGTCCGTAACCCGACATCGAGCAGTACACGATGTCCGGGTTGACGGCCACGGCGTGGCGGTAGCCCAAGCCGAGGTCGTCGGCGACGCCGGGCCGCATGTTCTGCACCGCTACGTCGCATTCGGCCAGCAGCCGCAATCCGAGGTCGCGCCCCGAGTCGGTGGACAGGTTGATCTGTATGGAGCGCTTGCCGCGGTTGCAGTTGGCAACAGTGCTGTTGATCCCGCCCTTGGCGAACTGGGCGAGCCTGGCGAGGTCGCCCGTCCCGGCCGGTTCGACCTTGATCACCTCCGCGCCGAGGTCGGCCAGCATCATGGCCGCGGTCGGTCCGGCGATCACCTGGGTCATGTCGACGACTCGGATTCCCGCCAGTGGTCCCTGCGCCATGGTTCGCTCCCTGTTGGTTGGCCGGCCCCGATGAGCGAAGATACATCTTCACACGGTGAACACCCACGGTGACAGGCCTCATGGTCGGCTCTGTGCGAGCGGTTCGACTGCGGGTCGGGCGGGTCGCCGGCTCGGCGCTTGACGGGCTTGGCGGATCGCGACAGGCGGGTTGGTGCGCTAGCGTCGCGCGCCCCCAGATCCGCCGGAGGTACGCCGTGAAGACCAGGGCAGCCGTGCTGCGATCCACCAACGCCGACTGGAGCGTCGAGGAGATCGAGCTTGACGGTCCCGGACCGCGAGAAGTGCTGGTGAAGACGACCGCAGCCGGCATGTGCCACTCCGACGAGCACGCCCGCAACGGCTCGATGCCGGTGCCGTTGCCCATCGTCGGG
Organism: Acidimicrobiia bacterium; assembly: GCA_022824605.1. GTDB lineage: Bacteria > Actinomycetota > Acidimicrobiia > Acidimicrobiales > Aldehydirespiratoraceae > Aldehydirespirator. Next base: position 5,283 of record JAJDZO010000389.1, on the reverse strand, counting down.
GGCCACGAGGGAGCAGGCGTGGTCGTCGAGGTGGGCGAGGGGGTGGCCGAACTGGCCGTCGGCGACCATATCTCGGCTTCGTTCGTGCCGTCGTGCGGCCGCTGCCGGTGGTGCGCCGACGGCGAGCAGCACCTCTGCGACCTCGGCATGCATCTGCTGGCGCCGGGGATGATGCCGCCCGCGGGAGGGTTCCGCCATCACGACGCCGACGGCAACGACCTCACCCCGATGCTGAAGCTGGGCACGTTCTGCGAGCACATGGTGGTCAGCGTCGACTCCGCGGTGAGGGTCGATCCCGACGTGCCTGCGGCCATCGCCGCGCTGGTGAGTTGCGGGGTGACGACCGGCTTCGGGGCGGTGGCCAACCGAGCCGATGTCCGGCCCGGAGACACGGTGGTGGTGGTCGGCTGCGGCGGGCTCGGCAGCGCGGCGCTGCAGGCGGCCAGGATCGCCGGGGCGTCCAACATCGTGGCCGTCGACCCGGCCGAGTCCAAGCGCGAGGCGGCCGGCAAGTTCGGGGCCACCCACACCGCCGAGTCGATGGAGGCCGCCATGGAGACGGTCGGGCTGGTGACCGGAGGGGTGATGGCCGACAGCCTGGTCCTCACCCCCGGCGTGATGAGCGGCGAGATGCTGGCTCCGGCTCAGTTCCTGGTCCGCAAGGGCGGCACGGTGGTGGTGGCTGCGGTCGCTCCGCTGGAGCAGATGGACGTGCAGTTCAACCTGTTCGAGTTCACCATGCTGAACAAGCAGCTCAAGGGTTCGATGTTCGGTTCGGCCAGCCCCCGCTCGGAGATTCCGCACCTGCTGTCGCTGTACACCGAGGGCCGACTCGATCTCGACAGTTTCGTGAGCGCTACCTACTCGCTCGACGAGGTGAACGATGGCTACCGCGACCTGCGCGAGGGCCGCAATATCAGGGGTGTCGTCACCTTTGACTGACCGTGAGGCGTCGTTGAGCGCGTTCGAGGGAGGCGGACCGAGGCTCAGCGTCTGGATCGTGGCGGTGAGTTGATGGTGTTGGCGGTTGGGTGCTTCCAGGGGAGGCGTCGGTGAGCGCTACCGGCTTCGGTGACGATCTGGGCGGTCTGGTCGAAGCCGTCAACGCGGCGGTGGTGGGCCGCGGGCGTGAAGTGGAGTCAGTTGTGGCTGCGGTCGGCGCCGGTCGTCACCTGCTGCTCGAGGGCCCGCCCGGTACAGGCAAGACGACGTTGTTGCGGGCGTTGGCCGAAGCGTTGGATGTTCCGCTGGTCGTGGTCGAGGGCAGCGCGGAGCTGACCCCGGCCCGGTTCGCAGGCCAGTTCGATCCGGCCCGGGTCCTCGCAGAGGGCTACGCGGCGGACGCGTTCGTGCCTGGACCGCTGGTCGAGGCGATGCGCCAAGGGGCGCTGCTGTATGTGGAGGAACTCAACCGGGTGCCCGAGGAGACCGTCAACCTGCTCATCGGGGTGATGTCTGAGGGCGAGCTGCATATGCCCAGGGTGGGCAGGGTCGCGGCGGTCGATCAGTTCCGGTTGGTTGCGGCCATGAACCCCTACGACACGGTGGGCACGTCGAGGCTGTCGAGCGCCGTGTATGACCGCATCTGCCGCGTGGCCATGGGCTATCAGGACGAGCGAGATGAGCGTCACATCGTCGAGCTGCGAGCCGAGACCTTCTCAACCGGCAGCGACGCGACGGAACGCGTTGTGAGCGACTCCACGGCCGCCGCCGGTGTGGCCGGTACTGCCGCTTCGGAGGCCAGCGACGCCGCTGAGCGCGTGTTGAAGCGGGCGGTGGCGGTTGTCCGGGCCACCCGCACCCACCGTGATGTGCGTATGGGCTCGTCGGTTCGTGGTGCGATCGACCTGTGCGATTTGGCTGCCAGCCTCGCCGGGCTGCGCGGTCTCGGCCTCGACGCCGCCGGCGTCGGCCTCGATGCCGCGCTGATGGCTCTGACTGGGCGGATCCGTCTCCACGAGGGCGGTGACCGCACGCCGGAGGCGGTTGTGCGCGAGCTGTGGGACGAGGTGCTCGCGGCTGAGCAGCGCCCGGACCGCTCGGCTGATGCGGTGGTGCCCGGCCCCCCAAAAGCGTCGGCCCCCGGCGGGGCGACCGGCCCGGGGCCCTAGCGCTCGAAGGGGCGCAGGCCCGCGAGGCCCTCGACGCGGAGCGGGTGCGCACCACCCCCCGAGGCCACTACGAGGGCCAGCCCGGATTCAGGCTGCTGAGCCCCGAGACGGGGACTCTGGATGCCGCCGAGGTGGCCGAGCAGGCCTCGGCCGACCCCGACCAGACCCTGGCGCTGCTGGCCGACATGGCCGCGGCCGCCGACCGCAGGATGGCCGCGCTGGCGGCACGATTGGCGGGACGCCTAGCGCTCGATCTGGCCCGGGCGGGGCCGTCGTCGGCGGGCGGCGTGGGTCGCTTGGAGCTCGGTCGGGCGGACCGCTGCACCGGTGACATCGACATCGACCGCAGCCTGGACGGCCTGCTCGAAGCCAGATCGGTAAACCGTGCGTGCTCGCTGGAAGACCTCTGGGTGCAGCGCTGGCAGCGTCCGGCCACCGCGATCACGCTGGTGGTGGACCGGTCGGGTTCGATGGGCGGTCCGAGGCTGGCCGCGGCCGCGGTGGCCGCTGCTGCCTGTGCGCTACGGGCACCTCAGCAGTGGTCGACGTTGGCCTTCGGCGACCAGGTGGTGGCCATCAAGTCAACCGACCGCGACCGTCCGGCCGCCGCGGTGGTCGACGATGTGCTGCGTCTGCGCGGCTACGGCACCACCGACCTAGCAGCCGCGCTCGACGCAGCCCAGGCCCAACTACAGCGATGCACGGCCCGGCGACGGGTCGCAGTGCTGTTGTCAGACTGCCGGGCCACAGCAGGCGGTGACCCGCTGCGCTCGGCTCGTCGCCTCGACGAACTGTGCGTAATCGCGCCCGCCGGCGATTCCGCCGACGCCGAGGCCTTCGCATCAGCCGCAGGCGCCCGCTTCACCACAATCACCAACCTCCGCTCAATACCCCAAGCAGTAGCCACCGTCCTGCAGGGCTGATCCACCCACGCGGAACGACACAGCATCATTGAGGCGGGTTCAGCCTCAAATGACGGTGAAGTCGGCGATGCGGTGGTTCTCGACCTGGTTGAGGATGACGTGGGTGGACACTCCGAACTCCTCGGCAAGGTCGTCGACCTGCTCGGCGTCCACGACGGATGCCCGATGCGCTCCCTCAGGCTCTGCGAGGGGGCTAGGTCTGAAACTGACGGAGGTTGTTGACAGCCGGGGTGGAACGAATTGTGGCGCAAAATGTGGCGCTGCCGGAGCGAAGGCAGTGCGTCGTCAAGTAGGAGCCGTCGCCGCGGTTGGCGAGTCTGGCCTCGAAGACAGTGTCACCCTCCTGATGCCACACGTAGCGCGGGAAGCCGCTTTCCCACGGCTCGCCGACCGCAGCCAGCCGGTCACTAGTGCCATGTCGTTGTACTCGCGCGGGCAGACCGGGTCTGCCATGTGTTACACAAAGGAGACAGCCCCGGCAGATGCCGGGGCCGTTGGCCCGGGGCTACTCACCCCGGGGGGGTTGCGGCAACGATATCACGCGCACCTGTCACTATGGCAAGTACCGTCACCGGACTGTGAGCACGGAGCGGCTGGTCGCCTATATCGACGGCTTCAACCTCTACTACGGTCTGCGCGAAGCGCGCCTGCGCAGTTCACGGTGGCTTGACCTGGGTGGGATGTGCAGGTCTCTGCTCAAGCCCCATCAGCAGCTCCGGCTTGTCCGCTACTTCACCAGCAGGATCCGAAGCAACTCCAGCGCTGCGAAGCGCCAATCGGTGTACATCGACGCTCTGCTCGCACACGGAGGCATCGAGATCGACTTCGGCCAGTTCCTCTCCAGCCCCACGCGCTGCCGCAACTGCGGAATTGTCAGACAGAGGCACGAGGAGAAGCGGACCGACGTGAACATCGCCGTGCGGCTTCTCGAAGACGCATACGACGATCGCTTCGACACCGCCATGGTTGTCTCCGGGGACAGCGATCTCGTCCCACCCATCAAGTCCGTGCGGAGCCGCTTCCCGGACAAGCGCGTGCTCGTGGCTGCCCCGCCGAAGAGGTGGTCAACGCAACTCGGCCAGGCAGCAAACGCAGCGCTGCAGATCTCGGCCCTGACGGTCCGGTCGAACCGACTTCCCGATCCGGTGGTCGCTCCTAGCGGAGCACGGCTTCGAGCGCCCAGCGGCTGGCTACCGGCGGTTGAGTCACATGCGAGTCCGCGAAGACCGACATGATCGAGAGCGCGAGCAACCGCTAGTCAAGTCCTCTTGAGGTCACTCAACGGGCGCCTAGGAAGGCTCTTCGCACCTCGGGGTCGGCTAGTAGGTCTTGGGCTTTGCGGTGGTAGGTGACTTCACCGTGTTCCAGTACGTAGCCCCGGTGGCTGGTCTCGAGGCCCTGGCGGGCATTCTGTTCGATCATCAGGACCGTCAACTCGATGGCGTCGTTGAGCCGCCTTACCGTCTTGAACACCTCGGCTGAGACGATGGGCGACAATCCCGCCGACGGCTCGTCCATCAGCACCAGACGGGGCTCCCACATCAGCGCTCGGCCGATCTCCAGCATCCGCTGCTCGCCTCCCGACATCGTGCCGGCGGCCTGGCGGGCCCGGGCCGCCAGTCTCGGGAACAGGTCGCACACGAAGTCGATGCGTTCGCGCACACGGGCCTTGTCCTTGCAGCGGTACATGCCCAGTTCCAGGTTCTCGCGCACGGTCATCTGCGCGAACGAGCTACGAAGCTGCGGCACGATGGCGATTCCGGCGGTGGCCAGGGTCTCTGCGGGGTTGATGTTGGTGATGTCTGCCCCGGCGCAGAGCACCCGCCCGGATCGCACCGGCACCAGCCCGTAGACCGCCTTGAACACCGTCGACTTGCCCGCACCGTTCGGGCCGATCACGCAGACGATCTCACCGGAGTACACCTCGAGGTCGATGCCGCGCACGATGTCGTGTCCGGGCAGATAACCGGCATTCACGCCTCGCAGTTCAAGCAGCGCAGAGCGCTTCTCCTCGCTCACTTCTATCGCAGCGCCACCGTTCGCATCGCCGAGTGCCTCACGGCGTGTGCCGTGCGCGCCGTGAATCGCCGCGCCGCCCGGACCGTCGCTCACTGTTCACCCGACCCGTCTGAGGGTTCGCCGGCTCCGCCGGGTGCAGCAGCGGCAGCGTCGGCTCCGAAGTAGGCCTCGATCACGGCCTGATCCTCCATCACCTGGCTCGGCGAACCTTCGGCCAGCTTGGCGCCGGT
>JAJDZO010000322.1 GCA_022824605.1 Acidimicrobiia bacterium | reverse complement strand
TCACGGCGTCGCCGGGGGCCACCATGGCGAGGTTCACCAGGTCGAGGGCTTGCAGCGAGCCTGAGGTCACCAACACCTCCGACGCGTCGGTGGCCATGTGCGCCCGGCGGTCGAGAGCCTCCGAGACGAACTCGCGCAGCGGCAGGTGGCCCTGAGGGCTCCCTCCCAGGTTGTACGCGGCCAGCGCCGGACCGTGGCGGGCCAGGGCCGCGGCCGCGGCCTCGGCGAATCCGCCGAACGGCACGCTGGCAGGGTCGTTGTGCCCGCCGACGAAGTTGTACGGCGGATCCCCGGCCCATTCGGCTGCGCCGTCGGCGAGTCCCGGCCTGAGCAGTGACACCATGTCGAAGCTCACAGCGGGAGGCTAAGAACCGGCGCGCACAGGCGCAAGCCCACCGCATCGGGGCGGGGTGTCTCCCGCTGTTGTTCGCTGCGCTCACCGACCGCTCGGGCCGCAGCCACCCGTCTCGGCCTCTCAGGCGTCTGGGGCCAGTCCGATGGGTGCGCCGCTCGGGCGGATCGCCAGCAGGACGCCCTCGGCCACGTCCACCGTCGGTGGTACGGCCACGATCACGTTGGACGTGCCCCGGCCCGAGGTGGGGCTCAGCGCCTCCTCGGCCAGCGGGAACAGCAACCCGGAGGTGGAAGCCACCAGCGCGGGCCCGCCGACAGCCAGCAGCGACACCACCTCGCCCGCCTCGCCCCGCAGCCGGCGCAGGCCGCGCACCACCGTCACGTGGGCCTCCCCCACCGTGGCCGACACCTCCAGCGCAGCCCAGCGGGGCGAGGCCAGCACCGCCAGGCTGGCCATCGCCTGATCGAGGCGCCCACCCGACGGCAACAGCACATGGGCGGCCTCAACCTGGGCCAGCACCCAGGCCATGGCCAGCTCGAGGTCGGTGGCGTCCTTGTCGACGGGATGAGCCTCGATCTCGGCGCCGCACCGTTTGGCCCAACCCATGGCGGCGTCGCTGGCGGAGTCGAGATCACCGACGACCGCGTCGACACGCAGCCGCCAGCGGCGCGCCGCGTCCAGCCCGCCGTCGGCCGCCACCACGAGATCGGGCGATCCAGTGACGGGCGCCTCGCCGTGCTGGTCGCCGGCCACCACCAGCGCCCACCGTCGACGCTTCACCCCGCACCCGCCCCGGTCCACAGACGCGCCGCGACCGCGGTCACGGCAGATAGGGCGTGGGGTCTACGGCCTTGCCGTCGATGCGCAGCTCGAAGTGCAGGTGCGGACCGGTCGACCAGCCGGTGGAGCCGATCGCGCCGATGCGTTCGCCGCTGGTCACCTGCTGGCCCTCGGAGACCTCGATGCGGCTCAGGTGACCGTAAAGCGTGCTGTATCCGAGCCCGTGGTAGATCACGATGGCGTTGCCGAAGCCGCCGCGCTCGCCGGCCAGGATCACCTCGCCCGAACGGGCCGCCCGCACCCGGTCGCCGGTGTCGCCGGCCAGGTCGATCCCGTTGTGCTGGCGCACCGACCCGAAGATGGGATGCACCCGCGGCCCGAACGGCGACGTCTTCTCGCCGTCGCCGGGCCAGGCCACCAGCTCGAACGGGCCGTTCTCGGCCTCGTGGCGGCGCCGCTCCTCCTCGATCAACCGGCGGCGTCGCTCCTCCTCCTGGCGGCGGATCTCCTCCTCGCGGCGGCGGATCTCGTCCTCGATCCGGTTGATCTCCTGCTCGATCTCGGCGTCGGACTGGTCGATCTCGGCCGACACCAGGTTCCACTCGTTGATGCGCGCCTGTATCTCGCGCCGCAGCCCCATCGCCTTGGCCCGGGCGTCCTCGAGGTCGGCGAGCCGATCCTGCTGGGCCTGCCGCTCGTCCTCGGCGTCCTTCGCCCGGTCGAGAGCCTCGCGGCGCAACAATTCGAGCTGAGCCTCCGCGGTTCGCAACTCGTCGGCCAGTTCCAGTTCGTTGCCGATGGCCAGCTCGAGCAGGAACAACCGCACCGCGCTCTCGTTGAGGCTGGTCGAGAACTGCTCGACCACATCGACCGACGGCTGCACGTAGGCCTCGACGGCCCGCTGGCGCAGCCGTTCCCGGATGGCCTCGATCTCGTCGGCAAGCGCATCGGCCTCGGCTTGGGCGGCGGCCGCCTCAGCTTCGGCGATCATGATGGCCGTGTCGGCTGCTTGGATTCGAGCCAACTGCAACTCGATGAAGTCGTCGAGTTCTTCGAGCGCGTCGATCAGGGCCTGGTCGTCGGCCTCCAGGGCATCGACCTGCCCGGCCACTTCGGCTACATCGCGCGCCAGTTGCTCGCGTTGGCGACGGAGGTCGTCGATCTGCCCATCGCCCTGGCCGACCGCTACCGCCGCCATCAAGGCCGCGTTTGACACGGTCAGCAGCAACGCGCCCCAGACGCGGCGCAGCCTACGCACGCCGCCGACCGTAACAAAAAGGCAACATTTGTGCAATGTTTCCGACATGGGGCTCACGGCTTGGCTCGCTGAGTGGTCCGCCGACGACGAACGGCCGGATCGGCCCTTGGCGTCCACCGGTCGTTCCCTGCCCTCTCAACTCTCAGGGCTGCTCGGAACCGACGACCCACATGGCGAAGTACTGGGCCCCGCCGCCGTAGGCGTGGCCCACCGCCCGGCGGGCGCCGTCCACCTGGTGCCCACCGGCCGCACCCATCACCTGCAACGCCGCCTCCGCGAACCTGATCATTCCCGAGGCACCGATCGGATTGCTCGACAGCACCCCGCCCGAACAGTTGACCGGCAGGTCTCCCCCGTCGAGGTCGGTGGCGCCCGCCTCCACCATCCGCCAGCCCTCGCCGGCCGATGCGAACCCCAGGCTCTCCAGCCACATCGGCTCGTACCACGAGAAGGGCACGTACATCTCGACCGTGTCGATCTCTGCTCTGCGGTCGACGATGCCGGCCTGCGCGAACACGTCGTCGGCGCATTGCTCCGACGCCGCCGGCGACACCATGTTGCGACCGCCGTAGTTGTTGCTCTCGCTGCGCATGGCCGTGCCGTGCACCCAGGCCACCGGCCCGGGATGGCTCCGACCGCCCGCCTCGTCGACGAGCACCATCGCGCAGGCGCCGTCGGAGGACGGGCACGTCTCGGAGTAGCGGATCGGGTCCCACAGCATCGGCGAGTCCACCACCTGCTCGAAGGTGAGGTCGTGCTGGTGGACGTGGGCGTAGGGGTTGAGCAGGGCTTGGCGGCGGTCTTTGTGGGCCACCATGCAGCCGATCAGTTCGGGGGCGCCGGTCATCATCATGTAGCGGCGGATGATGGGCGAGAAGTAGCCGCCGGCCCCGGCGTTCACCGAGGTGGCGAAGGGCTGCGGCAGCGACAGCGCCCACATGGCGTTGGACTCCGACTGCTTCTCCCAGCCGATGGTGAGCACGCAACGATGGACACGGCTCTGCACCATCGACGCGGCCACGCAGGCGGTGGAACCCCCCACCGAGCCGGCGGTATGCACCCGCATGATCGGCTTGCCGACCGCTCCCAGCGCCTCGGCCAGATAGATCTCGGGCATCATCACGCCCTCGAAGAAGTCGGGCGCCTTGCCGATTATCACGGCGTCGATGTCGCTCCAGGTCTTCTCAGCGGTCTCCAGCGCCCGGTAGGCGGCCTCTCGCAGGAGTCCGGCGATGGAGGTGTCGCGGCGCGCCGACGCGTACTTCGTCTGGCCTACGCCGATCACCGCGGTGGGCTCAGCACCCGCCATCAGTCGCCCTCCAGGATGCAGACCAGGTTCTGTTGGAGGCACGGTCCTGAAGTGGCGTGGGCCACCGCCCGGTCGGCGTCGCCCTGCCATATCCGGGAGGCGGCCTCGCCGATGCGGATGAGCCCGGAGGCCATCATGGTGTGCGCGGCCAGCGCTCCGCCGGAGGGATTGACGGCCGTTCGGTCCTCGTCGAGCCCGAGGGCGTCGATGAGCAGATGCTCCGAGGTGGTGAACGGGCCGTGCAGTTCGGCCAGGTCGATCCTGTCGGCGGCCACGCCGGCCCGCTGGGCGGACAGCCGGGCCGAGGCCGACTCGGTCAGGTTCCGCACGCCGAGGGTGTGGGCGTCGCTGCGATGGTCGATGCCGCGGATCCAGGCCGGGCGCTCGCACAGCTCTCGGGCCCGGTCGCCGGCCGCGAGCACCACCGCGCATCCGCCGTCGGCTTCGGCGGGGAGGTCGGAGGGCCGCAGCGGATCGACCGCGTAGTCCTCAGCGAGGATCTCGGCGGCTGATTTGGCTTCGGTGCGCACGGCGTGGGGGTTGGAGGCGGCGTTGCTGCGGCTGCGGGCGGCAATCTCGGCCAGGCGGCGCTCGCTGAGGTGGCCTCCTTCGAGCATCAGCCGGGCCGCCAGCGCCTCGATGGCGTAGGAGTCGGGCCACAACGGGCACACGTAGTAGGGGTCCAGCTGCGTGGCCAGCACATCGCGCAGCGAGCCCGGCGACGACTTGCCGTAGCCGTACACGAAGGCGGTGTCGATGCCGCCGCACTGGATCTTCACCCAGGCCTCGTACAGCGCCCACGCCCCGTCCTGTTCGACGTGGCTCTCGCTGATGGGGGGCACCGGGCCGGTGCCGTCGATGGTCATCACGAACGAGAACGCCTGCCCGGCCAGGAAGTCCGATGAGCCCGAGCAGGTGAACCCCATGTCGGCCTGGGTGAGCCCCACCGACGCCTTGGCCTCAGCCATGAGCGGAACCATGAACTCCACCTCGGACTCCCCCGAGATGGCCGCCTCCTGGCGCTGCGCGAAGCCCACCACGGCAACGTCGATCACGCGGGCTTCACGATCATGCTGGCGCCGACTCGGCTGGCGGCCTGCCAGAGCCGATCATTGCGGCGCCGCCTCGGCTCGGCCTATGCGCTCGTAGTCGACGATCACCTCGTCGGGTTCGCCGGTGGGGGCCCAGCCCAAGATGTTGGCGGCGGAGGTGTCGAGGTCGGCGTCGGGCTTCCACACGGCCCGCACCCGCATCCCGATGCGGACCTCCTCGGGCGCGATCTCGATGACCAGTCCCATGAAGCCCACCGAGGCGCCGTCGAGCACTATCCAGGCGCTGCAGTAGGGC
>JAJDZO010000131.1 GCA_022824605.1 Acidimicrobiia bacterium | reverse complement strand
GCCGGGCAGTTTGCCCGCGGCGAACAACTCCTCGACCCGGCTCTCGAACACCCTGATCAACACCATCATCCGATGCAGCGCCAGCGCCTCGGCGCGCTCCAGCGACTCGGACCGCGACGAGTCCTGCAACCCATCCACCGCCTCGGACCGAGGCGAGTCCTGAGACCCATCCAGCGGCTTGGACGGCTGCGGGGATGGCCCTGCGGTGGTCACTGGGCGGTGTACCCGCCGTCTACCGCGAGAATCTGGCCGGTCACCATCGCGGCGGCCGGTCCAGCGAGGAACACGGCCGCGCCCACCATGTCGGCGGGCTCGGCCAGCCTTCCGAGCGGGGTGCGGGTCTCGAAGTAGTCCTTCAACTCAGGTTCGACCTCCCACTGGCGACGCACCAAAGCAGTGCCCACATGGCCCGGCGATATGGCGTTGACCCTCACGTTGTGCTGTGCCCATTCCACTGCCAGCGTGCGCGTCATCTGGATGACCCCGCCCTTGGATGCCTGGTAGCCGACACTGCCGGCCAGACCCACCGAGCCCACGACGGAGGCGATGTTGACGATGGCGCCGCCGCTGCCCTGCGCGATCATGCGCCCGCCGATGGCGCGGCAGGTGCGGAAAGCTCCGGTGAGGTTCACATCGATCGTGTTGTGCCAGGTTCCGTCGTCGTAGTCGGCGGCCGGTCCCCTGCCACCGATCCCCGCGCATGTGACCAGCACATCGACATGGCCGGCAACCTCGGCGGCCCGCTGCGCCAGCGCCTGCACCGACCCCTCGTCGCGCACATCCAGCGTGAAGGCCTCAGACCGCTCCACGCCGAGCCGCCGGCTGAGCGCCCCGTTGGGCTCCTCGGCTGCATCCGCGCACAACACATAGGCGCCCGCGTCGGCCAGCCCCTCCGCGATGGGCGCGCCCAGCCCGCCGGCTGCGCCGGTCACCACCGCCACCCGACCCTCAAGCGAGAACATCGCGATCACACCCCCACCACCGCGGCCAGCACGGCGCCCGCCGCCACCCGACCCTCAAGCGAGAAGATGCGGTTCACACCCGCAACACTGCGGCCAGCACGGTCACCACCGCCACCCGGTCTTGCCGCGAGAACATCAGGTTCACACCCGCAACACCGCGGCCAGCACGGTGCCCACCGCCACCTCGTCGTCACTGGCGGGCACACGTATGTCGATGCGGCCCGTCGCCGGCGCCTCCAGTTCGGTCTCGGCCTTGTCGGTGTCGATCATCACCACCGGATCACCCGCATTCACGGCGGCGCCGTCGCTCACCAGCCACTCCACCACGAGGACCTGCTCCACCACCCCCATCTGGGGGACCACCAGCTCCGCCACCGAGCCCGACGGCCCGGTCGCCTCAGATGTGGCCATGGCGTTCGAGTCCCTCCCAGGGAGTGACTCCGGCTCGCATGTCGGCCCGAACCCGCGCCTCAGACCCGACGATCGACTCGGCCTGCTCCAGTACCCGCTCGGATTCGGATCCAGGAACGACCAGCACGCCGTCGCGGTCGCCGACGATCACGTCGCCGGGTTCCACGGTCACGTCTCCGATGGTGACGGGCACCTGCGAGGCGGCCATCTCCCAGCGTCCGATGGCGTTGAGCGGCGACAGGTCGCGGTAGAAGACCTGAAGGCCGATGTCGAGCAGGCCGTCGAGGTCGCGCAGGTTGCCGTCGAGCACCACGCCCACGCAACCGTGCTGCTGCGCCGAGTTACCGGTCAGCTCGCCGAAATGGCCGACCTCGCTGTCGGGGTTGCACGACACCAGTACCGAGTCGGGCGTCAATTCCTCGAACATCTCCAGGTACGACCTGATGCGCTCGAGGCCGCGGTCCCATCCCACGCCGGGACGGATGGCCCGGCCCTGCAGCGTGTAGGCAACGCCGGCCATGCGCACATCGGGCATCAGGGGCTTCAACGCGCTGGGCAGAACCCGCTCGGGAAGACCGAGTTCATACAGCGCGTCGCACACCACCGACACGCAGATGCGCCGGTAGCGCTCACACAACTCCGAAGTCGCCACGCTCATCGTCTGCCCCCCGCCGCCCTCAGCCGCATCGCCGACACACATCCGCCGGTGAGTCCGTTCGCCCTCGCCATCATCGTCTATCCCTCACCGCTCTCGGCTACACCGTCCACGACGCTCATCGTCTGCCCCTAGCCGGCTGTGCCTCGCCGAGGTAGCGAAGCGCGGCCAGGGCGTAGATGCTCGCGGAGAGGGCCGCGCCGTCGGCGTCCATGTACTCGTTGGGGCTGTGTGCCCTCGGCAGCATCCCCGGCCCGAAGGCGGCCACGGTGGGGATGCCCGCGGTCAGCTGGAAGTAGGGCGCGTCGGTGGCGCCGGGGAAGGCGTCTAGTTCAGGCGAGATCCCCAACACCTCGCGACCGGCTTCCACGAGGGCGTCCACCACCGGGTGGTCGGCGTCGATCTCGACGGGGGGAACCGTCAAGAACCAGTCCAGCTCGGCTCGCAGGTCCGGATCGTCGGCGGTGGCGTCAGCCAGGAAGCGTCCGACGTCGGCTTTGAGGGACTCTTCGGTCATGCCTGGCAGGGTCCGCACGTCGCAGGCGAACTCGGCGTTTCCCGGGTAGACGCCGTAGAAGACGCCCGCTTCGGCCATCACCCCCACGTTGACGGTGGGACCGACGGGGCACAGGGGATGGTGGTCGTAGGTGAGATACGACTTGAGCTCGCGGTCCATGCGGTCGATCAGGCGGGCCATCTTCACGGTGGCGTTGACGCACGGAAGGCGGTCAGAGATCGACGAGTGCATCTGCGTGCCGGTGATGGCCACCTTGAACAGGGCCGCTCCCCTCGACACCAGATGCACCGACTGCCATTCCGAGGTGATGCCGCTGGGTTCGCCGATCACCGCGGCGTCGGCTTGGAGATGGCCGTTGTCGGCGAGCCACTTCGATCCGAACTGGGCGCCGGCCTCCTCATCGGCGGTGAACACCAGCACCAGCTCGCCCGCGAATCCCCCGCCGGCGCCGCCGGCCTGCTGGGCATGACGCAGGGCCGCGGCGGCGTACATCATCCCGGCCACTGCGGCCTTCATGTCGCCCGAGCCCAACCCGATCAGGTCGCCGTCGCGCAGCACCGGATCCCAGGGGTCGGTCTCCCATGCATCCATGTCGCCGGCCGGCTTGGTGTCGAGATGGCCCGACAGGATCAGGGTGGGGCCCGGCGCCGCGCCCTTCACGCGGGCCAGCACGTTGGGTCGTTCCGGTTGCGCGCCCACGCGGGTGATGTCGTCGATGCCGAACTCCTGCAGCCTCTCGATCACCAGGTCGGCCACGGCCCGCTCGTCGCCGGGAGGGTTGGGCGACGGAGTCCGGATCAACTCGCGGGCAAGCTCAAGGACCTCGCCGTCACGCCCGTCGAGAAAGGCACGGACACGCTCTGCCATCGATGGTGTCTGCGTCGAAGTCATGGCGATGTCTCCCGTCTGGCGTTGCTGGGCCGCTCGGCGTGTTGTTCTTGGAGGGCCTTCGCGAGGCGGCGCACGCCCTCGGCGATGGCTTCGGACTCGGCCGCCAGCGAGATGCGGGACCAGCCCCGGCCTGCGGGCCCGAACACCGACCCCGGTGCCACGCTCACCGAGTGCTCCTCGAGCAGCCTCAACGCGAAGTCGAGGTCGTCGACGCCCGATGAGGACACATCGAGCAGCATGTAGAGGGTGCCGTCGGACGCCACCGCTCTCACCCCCGCAGAGGCCGCGGCATCGAGGGCTACGTCCCGGCGACGCCGGTAGGCGGCCAGCATCTGCTCGTAGGGGGCTCGCGGCCCGGTCAAGGCGGCCTCGGCCGCCTTCTGCGAGATCGTGCTGGGGCACGACACCAGCGGCTCCTGCAGCTTGCGCAACAGGTCGGCCAAGCCGGGAGGGGCAGCCACATAGCCGACACGCCAGCCGGTCATGGCGTAGACCTTCGAGAAGCTGCACACCGTGATCACCCGGCCGTCGGAGTCGAGCGGCGCGGCCGCAGTGTGCACGCAGTCGTCGGACAGCACCATCTCGTCGTAGACCTCGTCGCACAGCAGCCACAGGTCGTGACGGGCCGCGAAGGCCACCAGGTCCCGCATCAGCGAAGCCCCGTAGACCGCGCCGGTCGGGTTGGCCGGCGTGTTGACGAACAGCACCTTGGTTCGTGGCGTCACCTGCGCCTCGAGGGCCTCGACGTCGGGAAGGAAGCCCTCGTCGGCTGCCAGCCGGTAGAACACCGGCCGTCCGCCGAGCAGGGCCACCGTCTCGTCCATGTTGGGAAATCCCGGCGTGGGCAACAGCACCTCGTCTCCCGGTTGCAGCAACGCCACATAGATCGAGTACAGCGCGTTCATGGCTCCCGGTGTGACCACGATCTCGTCTATCGAGGCCTCTATGCCGTTCACCCGGCGGAGCTTGTCGGCGAGCAGTTCGCGCAGGCTGGCCAGGCCGCCGTTGGGCCCGTATCGGGTGTGACCGTCATGAGCGGCGCGCGCCGCGGCGTCGATCACATGGGCAGGGGTGGTGAAGCTGGGCTCGCCCACCTCGAGCCGGATCACGTCGCCGCCGGCGCGGGCCGCGGCGTCGAACAGAACCCGGATCTCGGACCGGCGCAGCGCGGCAGCCCTCGCGGCGGGATCCCTCACCGACCCGTCTCCCCGCTCTCAGAAAGCGACGTGATCACTCGGCGCCGGCCGCGGCCCGGGCCTCGAGGTCGGGACGCTGGCCCGGATCGAAGTAGCGAAGCGCCCAGTCGGCTCCCTGCCAGGTGACCAGCCGGCCGTCGCGGGGCACGAGCCGCACCAGGTACCGCTCCCATCCCCACGACATCTTGAGCTGCTCGGGTCCGTCGGGCCCGGTGTAGCGGACGGCCATCTCCTCCGCGACGGGCACCCACTGCGAGCCCTCCCCCTCCGCGGGTCCTTCCACGATCTCAGCGGTGCACTGGGCCAGCACCTTGCGGATGCGGGGGTGGGCCAACTCCTCGATGCACACCGCGCAGCGGGGGTCGCGCTCAAGGTCGGCCACCCACTCGGAGCGCTTGCGGCCCACCACCAGGAAGGCCTCGCCGTCCCACTGGTACCACAGCGGCACCACCATGGGCCATCCGTCGGCCTTGAGGTGGGCCAGCTTCAACAGCCAGGTGCTGTCGGCACTGGCCAGGAAGTCGGCCACCTGCGCGGCGGGGATGCCGCCGGCGCCGGAGTCCTCCTCGTAGTACCGCTCCTGCTTGAATTCGCTCATCGTCGTACCTCTTCGTCGGTTGCGTCCGCCCACGCCAGGATTGCGCCGATACTGACACACCACAGTGGAGCCACAACAATCGAGAACCCCGCAATCGAGAACCCCGCATCTCGGGACGAACCCGCCCGCACTGCGAGAACAACAACCGGAGTGAAGCCATGACCATCGAGAACCTTCCCGGAATGGCGGTGACGGTCGAGCGCGACGTGGATGCGACCATGCGCGACGGCACGGTGCTGCGCGCCGACGTGTACCGCCCCGCCGATGTGGCGCCGGAAGGTGTTCCCGTGCTGCTGGCGCGCACCCCCTACGACAAACGGGTCAACGTCTCCACCTTCGGCAACGCCCACCCTGGGTGGTACGCCTCGCACGGGTACATGGTGGTCATCCAAGACACCCGAGGCCGCTGCAGCTCCGAAGGGGACTTCTACCCGTTCGCGCACGAGATGGACGACGGCTACGACACCGTGGAGTGGGCGGCCGCGTTGCCGGGCTCCGACGGCGGCGTGGGCATGTTCGGATTCTCCTATGTGGGCGCCACCCAGCTGCTGGCCGCGGTGACGAGGCCCCCGTCGCTGCGGTCCATCGTTCCGGGCTTCACCGCCTCGCAGTACTACGACGGCTGGACCTACAACGGCGGCGCGCTGGCGACCGCGTTCGTGTGCTACTGGGCCAACCTGCTGGCCCTCGACACCGCGGTGCGCGCCGGTGATAGGGCGGCGGTCGATGCCCTCAACGCGTCGCTGGGCGCGGCCGAGGGCTGGTACTGGTGGGTGCCGATGTCGGAGTTCCCGCCACTGCAGGGCGGCTACGCCGGGTACTTCTACGACTGGGTTGAGCACTGCACCTACGACGACTACTGGAAGCAGTGGAGCATCGACACCGACTACAGCCGCATCGAGGTGCCCGCCCTGCACATCGGCGGATGGTGGGACGTGTTCCTGAGCGGCACCGTGAAGAACTTCACCGGGCTCAGCGCCGGCGCGGGAAGCGACGAGGCCCGACGGGGCCAGAAGCTGCTGGTCGGCCCGTGGACGCATATGCCGTGGAGTCCGGTCAGCCGCGGCAGCAACGAGGGACCGAGCACCAACGAGATCGACGACTGGCACCTGCGCTGGTTCGACCAGACACTGAAGGGCCTCGACACCGGCGTGCTCGACTCGGCGGTGACCGTGTACACCCTCGACGGCGATTGGAGCGATCTCGACGGCTGGCCGCCGTCTGACACTGTCGCCGAGGACTGGTACATCCACTCGCAGGGGCGGGCCAACTCCAAGTTCGGCGACGGCACCCTCGAGCGGGTGGCGCCCGACGCGGAGCCGCCCGACGTCTTCGTCTACGACCCCGGCGTGCCCATTCCCAGCATGGGTGGACATTCATGCTGCTTCGACTCGATCACCCCGATGGGCCCAGCCGACCAGCACGCCGCCGAAGTGTCGCGCATGATCCTCGTGTACACCTCTGAGCCTTTGGCCGAGGACATCGAACTGCTCGGCGACGTCTCGGTGACCCTGCACGCGGCCAGCACCGCGCCCGACACCGACTTCACGGCCCGGCTGTGCGTGGTGGATCCCGACGGCCGCAGCGTCAACCTGCAGGAGGGCATCCTGCGGGCCCGCTACCGCCACTCGCTCAGCGACGCCGAGCCCCTCGTCCCCGGCGAGGTCTACGAGTTGCGCATCGACCTAGGGCCGGTCGGCGCCCACGTCCCGGCCGGGTCGCGGCTGAGGCTCACCGTCTCCAGTTCCGACTTCCCCCAGTGGGACCGCAACCTAAACACCGGCGCAACACCAGGCACCGACACCGCCCTAGTAGCCACACCAGCCACCCAAACCATCCTGCACGACGCCGACCACCCCACCCGCGTCACCCTGCCGGTACACCGGCTCCACTGACTGACGGCAGCGCCGCCAGTGTCCTGACAGCGTGCGCGGATTGCTCGAGAGCGTCTCGCGGTGCGGCGGCGTCATTCCCGCTCTCGTTCGCTGCGCTCACTGGTGCACCATTGTTGTGTCGGCGGCTGTGAGGCTGTCGATGCACCCGTGGTGTCTGAGCCCGCAAAGGGGGCGACGCCACTGACCAACTGAACTGTGGACAACTCTGCTGTCCGCCACCGGGCAGTTCTGTTGGCCACCACTGGGCAGTTCTGCTGTCCGCCACCGGGCAAAACCCACTGGCCATTGACAGTTCGGCAGCCTTGGGCTGGAGCCATACCGACTCGGGACCGCTGCGGGGGATCGCCGGGAGCGCTGTGTGTGTCGTGTGTCGGCTTGCGCTGTCGGCAGGTGGCGTCGATCGCTGAGATGGCTCGCTGTCAGCGAAGCAACGAGGCTGCTCCGTTGCAGCCGCGGCCCGCTGGCGTCGCCGCGGGCCGGCTGCGGCTCGGGCCGCGCCGCCCCTTTTTGTGTTCAAACACTGCATTTATACTGGTACATCATGTAACTGCTCGACTGATGTCGTACCCCCATGGCATAGTGTGTTCATGCTCATCGAAGCCGCCCGCCGCACCGAGGCCGCCGCCAAAGAGATGCTGTCTTTGGTGAACGAGGGCGCCGCGTCGTGCGCGGAGCTGCGCGAGATGCTCGCCGTCACCCGGCGGGCCGCGGCGATGATCTCCGCTGCGCAGACCTCCGCCGCCGCGACGATCTCTGGGCGCGAGCGCCATGGCGACCGCGGCGCGCAGGTGCTCGCCGATGCTGCGGGGTTGACCCGCCGCGACGCCCACGGCCAGATCGCCACCGCCGAGACGATCCAGGCCTCGCCTGTGGTTCGCGAGGCGGTCGAGTCCGGGCGGGTGTCACAGGCCAACGCCCGCCGTCTCGCAGAAGCGATCTCCAAGACCGACGCCGCTGCGGTCGAAGCCGACCCCGGCCTGTTGGCCAAGGCAGAGTCGCTGCGGCCCGACCAGTTCATGCGTGAGGCCCGTCGCTGGACCGCGGACCGTCAAGCCGACGGCGGTGAGGCTGACTACCGACGCATGCGCGCCAAGCGCAACGTTCGCTTCTACAACGGCGACGACGGGATGGTGCACCTCCACGGCGAGTTCGACCCCGTCACAGGCAAGCGCATCGCCAACCGGATCCACCGCCACGCCCGCAAACTGCACTCCGCCGACCAGCACAACCTCGCCAAGAGCCAGCGACGCCGCTATCCGCAGTGCCTCGCCGACGCACTCGACGACCTGACCGCAGCCGGCACCGCAGCCAACGCCACCCACGGCGCAGGCACAGCCGATTCGAGCGACACCGCCCGCTTCGAGGGCTCCGCCGGCGGTGCTGACACGGGCGACGCCGCCGGCTGCGGAGCCTCGGGCGACGGCAGCAACGCCGACGATGCCGGCTGCTGTGGGTCGCGTCGGCCTGTCGCGGACATCTGCGTGGTCGCTCACGTCGACGACGACACCGGCAGGCTCATCGCCGAACTCCCCGACGGGTCCCGGCTACCCGAGTCGGTGCTTGACGAGCTCGGCTGCAACGCCACCATCACCGGGGTCATATTCGACCGGCCCGGCACACCCATATGGCAAACCACCGCAGGACGCGACGCCAACGCCACCCAGCGGCGCATCCTCAAAGCCAAATGGGGAGGATGCTTCCACTGCGGAGCCAACTTCGCGATCTGTGTTCCCCACCACATCAACCCCGTCTCCCGCGGCGGACAGACCCACGTCAGGAACCTGGTGCCGGCCTGTTGGGCCTGTCATCAGCTCATCCACCGCGACGGCTGGCTGATCCACAAGAGCCCCGACGGCTACCACACCCTCCACCCACCACAGCGCTTCCACTACGGGCCCGCCCACATGCCCGAGCCCTCACCGGTCGTCGCGGATCCGCGGCCGTTCACGAACCCGCACAGACCCGAGCCCCGGCGCGGCACGTCGGCGCTGTTCGCAGACCCGCCCCAACCGCCGTCGGGAACCAGCCCCGAGACGGCGCGGGCGGGGCCCGGTCCTCCAGCCCCGAACGGACACAATCCGCCGGCTGCCCGACCCGGACCGGCCACCGACACCACCTACACCAGCGGGACCGGCCGCGCCGGCCCCGCACCCGAACCGCCCCCAGCAAGCCGACCACCCCGCCAGCGGCCCGGACCGGTCGCCGCCAGGGCAGCGCTACACGCCGGCCGAGCCAACACAGCACCCCGTGCCGGCCCCGGCTGACAACCCGGCCGCGGACACAGCGGCCGCTTGACGGGCGGAGGCTGTGACTCCTTGCGCGCTCAAGGGACGAGGACGGCCCGTCCTACGATTGAGCCCTCGGCCAGATCCGTCAGGGCCCGATCGGCGTCGTTCAGGGGATAGGGCACCACCACCGGGCGAACGTCGCCCCGCAGGGCCAGCTGCGTCAGCTCCACCAACTCCGGGAATGTGCCCACATAGACGCCCTCGATGCGGGTCTCGTTGGCGACCAGTTGCAGGATCGGGGCCGTCAGCGAGCCGCCCACACCGACCGCGATGTAGGACCCGCCGAAGCCCAGGCTGGCCAGGGCGGTCGAAGCCGACTCGTCGGTCCCGACGAAGTCGATCACGGCATCGGCCTGCGAACCGGCCGTCGCACCGAGTTCCTCCGGGGTGCAGGCCTCGTGGGCGCCGCAGGCGAGGGCCAGGTCCCGGGCCTCGATCCGGGTGTCGACGGCCACGACGCGCGCCGCGGACATCGACCGCAGAATCTGAACGGCCAGGTGACCGAGACCGCCGACGCCCATCACCACCGCCAGACTGCCGGGCCCGAGGGAGGCCGCAGCCTTGCGGCACCCGCGATAGGCGGCCAGGCCGGCATCGCTGAGGGTGGCCATGGCCGCCAGATCGGCGTCAACGGGCAGCGGGATCAGCGACCTCTCGCTCACCAGCAGGTACTCGGCGTAGCCGCCGTCGCAGTCGATGCCGGGAGTGCGCCTGCCGGGGGCCGCCGAATCGACACCGCGGCGCTCGGCCGGGCTGAGCCCGTCGGAGACGAACGGGTAGCACAGCACCGGCTCCCCGACCCCGACCGCCGACACCATCGACCCCACCGCGTGCACCCGGCCGCTGTTCTCGTGGCCGAGTACATGGGGCACGCTCACGGGCATCTCTCCCATCAGTATGTGCAGATCGCTGCGGCACACCCCGGCGGCCGCGACACGCACCACGACGTCGAAAGGTCCCGACGGCTCCGGCTGAGGCCGCTCCTGCATACTCAGACGCTGGCGTGAGACGCCGTCCGGCAGGTCGGTTATTACCATGGCCCGCATCGGGCCGAGACTAGGGGGCCCCACCGGCCGATGACGGGACTGAACCTCCCCGGGTATTGCGCAGGGCACACCACTCGCTAGCGCGGCACGAAGTGTGCGCGGCTCTCAGTCGTCCAACACCACCAACTCGAGCCCGAGCATCGCGAGTGCGTCCAGCACCTTGAGCATCGCGACGCTGTCGTTGGCGTGCTCGAAGCGGTTGAGCCACTGGCGCGTGGTTCCGATCTGATCGGCGAGCTCCTGCTGCGTGACCGTGGCGGACTGCCGCGCTCGGCGCATCACCGCAGCGAGGTCGGCAACGGACTCAACGATGTGGACTGCGGTCACAGCACCGACCGGTGTCGGCCACCGTGCCCGCCACGAAGCAGGCACGGCTTGCCGGTGCGTGCGACCGTCTCGCCGCACGTCTCGATGACGGAGGGCGTCGATGCCCCATCTGCTGACCCGCTGCGCTGTGACGGTCGAATCCCTGTGGTGCCTCGCACAGCCGCCTCGGCGTGAGCCATGACGCTCTCGCGGATCGTCCGAGCGGACTCGGAAGCCCACGGCGGGCAGCGCGCCTCAGCAGCCTCGAACGCTTGCGGCAGCGCTTTGACCATGACGTGCAGCGTGTCGAGAGTGACGTCAATCCCGAGTCGTGCGGCGGTCTGTTGCCAGTCGGGGACCGTTGCAGGATTCGAAGCGAAGCGCATCGCTGGAGGTCTCGCCTCGTCGGCGGGGTCGACGTAAGGCGCCGACGAACTCAGGTCGTACAGCGGGGCAAGCCTGGGACGCGGGCCGTCGAGAAGCAGCCCGTAGTTCTTGGAATGGCCGTCGAGATTGCCGACCAACCATCCGTAGAACACTGACAGGAAGAACCTTCGTACGTCCTGCGGGCTTGTCTCGCCGCTAGCAAGGCGATGACATCCTCCGGTGCAGGGCCGCCATCAGACTGATACTTGAGGTCCGGCGACAGACCCAACGCCTGACAAACGTCCTCAAAGTGGCCACGCTGGACCGCGCCTTCGCTTCGCCGACGGTCGAACCGCTCGACCACAAGGCAGGGCTCGTCCTCGAACATCTCCAGCCGAGTCGATGCGGCGTCTAGCCCGAGCGATGCCGCCACTGTCTGACACAGGTGCTCGTTCACCGCTATCGACTCCCGCAACGCATGGTTCAGATGCCCTCTCTGCGGCTTCATGATGTGGGTCGTGGCGACCGATCCAGTGGGCAAGGCCCAACC
>JAJDZO010000036.1 GCA_022824605.1 Acidimicrobiia bacterium | reverse complement strand
TCGGCGAGATGGTGCTGGCCGGGCTGCGTGACGCCTTCCTGACGGCGATGGGCGACCCGCCGCCGCGCATGTCGGAGCACGAGCGGGCCAGGGCCGCCGACCTCGCCGAACGCATGGCTCCCGCCGCCATCACCAGAGCGCTCGAGACGCTGGGCCGGGCCCTCATCGACATGCGCCAGGCACCGGATCCGAGAATCGACATCGAGGTGGCGCTGATGCGGCTCTGTCACCCCGACGAAGACCGGTCCCTAGAGGCTCTGGCCCGGCGGATCCGGCACCTTGAGGGCCGACTCGACAGCGGGCCGGGTCGTGCCGCTCCCGGGCCGGCGCCTGCCGCTTCCGGCCAGGTGCCGCCGTCCGTGCCCCCAGCAGCCGGATCCCCCGATCCCAGGCATCGCGCGTCGCCGTCCGGCGCCGGATCCGGCGCAACCGCCGCGCCACCTGTCGAGAAGGCTGCTGCAACACCGGCGCCTGGGGCCGCACCGTCGTCTATTGAGGGCGCGGCTGCAACCGCCGCGCCGGCTGTCGGCAAGGCTGCTGCAACACCGGCGCCCGCCGTCGCGCCGTCGGCCGTCGGGTCCGGCTCGGGTTCCGCGCCTGCGGCCCGGCCACCCATCGGTGGTCGTCCCGCCGCCGCGGCTCGTAAGACTCTGTCTGAGCACCGGTCTGCCGCTGTGGGGCGAAGGGATCCGGCTCCAGCGGCCTCAACCGCGCCGCCGCCCGCGCCTGCTGCTCCACCCCCGCCTGTGCCGGTGCCGGACCTGGCCGACATGCAGCCCGAGACCCCCACCGAGGTCGTGGAATGGGCTCGCCGACATCTGGGTCTGGACCGGTCGTTCGTGATCGACCGAGCAGTGGAACTCGAACCCGACCAGAGCCGCCGGCGCGAAGCAGGCCAGTTGCAAGCCCTCTGGAAGGATCTCGTGGCCAAGATGGTCAGGCCCACCGTCGAGGCCAGCGAGGTTGCCTCGGGTTCCGCGGTCGGGGCCGGTGGGGCTGCGCCGGACGCCAGGGTCGAGGCGGGTGAGGCGGGCTCGGGTTCCGCGGTCGGGGCCGGTGGGGCTGCGCCGGACGCCAGGGCTGAGACGCCACCGGAGACCGTCGACGAATTCGACCTCTCCGAAATCGACGATCTGACCGAGGCCCCCAGCCACGCTCACGACATCGAGCAGAAGATAAAGGCCACCTTCCCCGGAACCGAATTCGAGGTGCTGCCCGACCCCGCCGTCACCGACACCCGCGGCGAGGCGTAGCCACCGCGCCCTATGAGCTACTCGAGCGCGGTTCAAGAGTTGATCGATCAACTCGGACGGCTGCCTGGCATCGGCCCCAAATCGGCTCAGCGAGTGGCGTTCTACCTGTTGAGGTCGCCCGCCGAGGACGCCAACCGGCTGGCCCGAGCCATCTCCGACGCCAAGGAGAAGGTGTCGTATTGCCCTCGCTGCTTCAACCTGGCCGAACAGGGCGGCGAATGCGCGGTCTGCCGCGACCCCAAACGGAACCCGAGACTGGTCTGTGTCGTAGAGGACGCCCAGGACGTGGTGGCGGTGGAGCGCACCGGCGAGTTCGGTGGCCGCTACCACGTGCTCCAGGGCGCGTTCAGCCCGATCGACGGGGTCGGCGTCGACCAGCTGCGCATCAAGGAACTGCTGGTGAGGGTGACCGACGAGGACATCGAAGAAGTGATCGTGGCCACCAACCCCAACCTGGAGGGAGAAGCCACCGCCATGCTGGTGCACAAGTACCTCAAGCCCGCCGGAGTGCAGGTGAGTCGCATCGCCAGCGGCCTGCCGGTGGGGGGCGACCTCGAGTACGCCGACGAGCTCACGCTGGGCCGGGCCTTCGAGGGCCGCCGATCACTCGACGGTGCCTGATCCAGGCTGCGGATGAGCCGCTCGCATCAGAACTTGCGAGCCTCGAGCCGGTTCGTTAGCCTGCTGGCAGTTCTTCGCCTGCGGGTGTGGGACGCAAGATGCCGGAGCGACTCCCCGCTTCCCCGCAAGTTACGTGAGGGAGCTGCTCCGGCGCTTCGCATGATGGCAGGCGGCAAGCGCAGCAGCTAGCGATTTCTGGCAAGGTCGGGTTTGGCCGGACGGACAAGAAACCGAGCGAATTATCTCGCGGTCACGCAGCACCATGCTCACTGAGATCGACCATATTGCCATTGCCGTCCGGGATCTTGACGCGGCGATCGACTGGTACCGCGATGCTCTGGGAGCCCAAGTCGCCCATCGCGAGGTGGCGGAGCACGACGGCGTGGAGGAGGCCATGCTCTCGGTGGCCGAGAGCTATGTGCAGCTCATCTCGGCCACCCGCGACGACTCTCCCGTAGCCAAGTTCCTCGACAAGAGGGGCGAGGGCCTGCACCATGTGGGATACCGGGTGCCCGACTGCGCGGCCGCGCTGGAAGCGATGGTCAAGGCCGGGGCCACGCCCATCGACGACGCCCCGAGACCCGGCAGCCGCAACACCACCATCGCCTTCATCCACCCCAAGGGATCGTTCGGCACGCTGATCGAACTGGTCGAGGAGCCGGAGGCCGAGGGATCGGGCAGGCCATGAGCACCTCGCACACGACACAGGGCCGGGAGGCGCTCAGCACGCCTTCGCAGGGTGCCAAGGAGTAGAGAGGCGAAGCCGGTGCTGGTGCATCTGATCGACGGCACCTACGAGCTCTTCCGCTACCACTACGCCAGGTCGAACCGCGATCCGCGCCGGGGCGCCCAGCGCGGCGTGCTCAACTCGATGCTCGACCTGGTGTCCGACGGGGCCACCCATGTCGGCATCGCCACCGATCATGTGATCGAGTCGTTCCGCAACGACATGCTCGTCGGATACAAGGACGGCAGCGGTGTGGACCCCGACCTCAGGGCGCAGTTCGCTGAGGTGGAGCAGCTGCTGGAGTTGGCCGGGTTCGCGGTGTGGCCCCAGATCGAGCACGAGGCCGACGACGGGCTGGCCTCCGCGGCGGCGGTCGCAGCCGGAGATCGGAGGGTTGAGCGCGTGCTGATCTGCACGCCCGACAAGGATCTGGCCCAATGCGTGACCGCCGACGGGCGGGTGGTGCAGTACGACCGGCGCAACCGAGTGCTCTATGACCATGCCGGGGTGGTGGAGAAGTTCGGTGTGCCCCCCGCATCGATCCCCGACTACCTCGGCCTGGTGGGCGACTCTGCCGACGGGTTCCCGGGGCTGCCCGGTTGGGGAGCGAAATCGGCTTCGACGCTGCTGGCCCGCTATGGCCACATCCCGGCCATACCGTTGGATCCCGACCAGTGGGACGTGACCGTCAGGGGCGCGGCCAAGCTCGCGGCCGCGCTGCGTGACGGCTTCGACGAGGCGCTGCTGTACCGCCGGATCGCCACCGTGGAGTTGGGCGCTCCGGTGTCGGCCACCGTTGACGAGATGCTATGGCGGGGGCCGCAGGTCGGGCTCGAAGCGCGCTGTGCCGAGCTGGGCGCCGAACGGCTGGCAGTTCGGGCGCGCGAGTTGGTCGCTTCGTAGGTCGGGTTGTCCCGGCCGGCGGGTCCTGTCGCCGGTTCAGTTGACCGACACGGGCTTCGCCCTATTCGTCGGTCATCTGAACCGTCGCCACCCGCCTGCCTGGGGGGGGACGTCACCGCCTGGCTTGGGTGGTCGGGTCGCCCCCGGTGGCAGCGATTTGGGGCTGTCAGGCTGAGAGGACTTCGCTCAGGGCGACGGGGGCGGGGACTTCTATCTGGTCGAAGCGGCACGAATCGGGGGTGCGGTCTGGTCGCCATCGCACGAAGCGGGTGGTGCCCCGGAAGCGGCCGTTCAACATGGCCTCGTACTTCACCTCCGCCACCAGTTCGAGTCGCAGCGGCACCCATGGCTGCTGCCGGCGCTGGCCCGACCATCGGTTGGGTGTGCCGGGCAACACCGTGCCGTCATGGTGCGCGGCGGGGTCCATCCATTGCGCCCACGGATGCTCGCTCGGGTTGGCCATCACATGGGGCGTCAGTTCGTGGAGCAGCTCGCGGCGGCGCTGGGCGGTGAAGCTGGCCGCCACTCCGCAGTGGTGCAGATCGCCGGAGTCGTCGTGCAGGCCCACCACCAGCGAGCCGACCCCCTCGCCGTCGACGTGCATCCGGAAACCGGCCACGGCCACATCGACGGTACGGGTGTGCTTGACCTTGAGCTGGGTCCGCTTGTTGGGCTCGTAGATCCCACTCCGGGGCTTGGCGATGAGGCCGTCGAGTCCGGCGCCCTCGAAGCGTTCGTACCAGTGGCGGGCCAGTTCCCGGTCGAGCGTGGACGGGGCCAGGCGGACGGGAGCCTCGAAGGCGTGCGCCATCGCCTCCAGCGCCGCCCGCCGGGTGCGGAACGGCTCGCCCATAAGGTCGGCGTCGGCCTGTGCCAGCGCATCGAAGGCGATGAACTCGGCCGGGGTCTCGGTCGCAAGCCGGTTGATGCGGCTCTCGGCGGGGTGGATCCGCTGCTGAAGGGCGTCGAAGCCGAGACGGTCGTCGATGGGCACGATGATCTCTCCGTCGACCACCGCGCGCCGCGGCAGCGCCGCCTTGAGGGGCTCGATCAGCTCGGGGAAGTAGCGGGTGAGGGGTCGTTCGTTGCGGCTGCCCAACTCGACCTCGTCGCCGTCGCGGAACACGATGCAGCGGAAGCCGTCCCATTTCGGCTCGAAGGCCAGGTCACCCTCGGGGATCGTGCCTACGGCCTTGGCCAGCATCGGCTTGACCGGCGGCATGACAGGCAGGTCCACAGCGCGTGAGCTTACGACAGCGTTGCTGACGTGCTGCTACGCATCAGGTCGGTCCAACTGCGTCAAGAAGCGACGCACGGTCCTCTCCCAGCGGCGCCGGTGCCTACCATGCCTGTCATGAGCGCAGAGATCCGCCCGTTCACCGTCTCCGTGGCCGACGCCGAGATCCACGACCTCGAGGAACGGCTGGCTCGCACCCGCTGGCCCGAGGCCGAAGTCGTGGACGACTGGTCCCAGGGCATCCCGCTGGCCTATCTGCGGGAGGTGTGCGACTACTGGGCCGACGGCTACGACTGGCGCCGGTGCGAGGCCGCCGTCAACGCCCGACCCAACTTCGTCACTGAGTTCGACGGCCTCGACATCCACTTCCAGCACGTCCGCTCGCCCCACGACGACGCCCTACCAATGATCGTCACCCACGGCTGGCCCGGTTCGGTGCTGGAGTTCACCGAGATCATCGACCCGCTGGTGGATCCGACCGCCCACGGCGGGGCAGAGGGTGACGCGTTCCATCTGGTGCTGCCGTCACTTCCCGGCTACGGATTCAGCGCCAAACCCAACGCTCCCGGCACCGGCGTTGAGCGCATCGCCACGATGTGGGACGAGTTGATGGGCCGCCTCGGCTACGACAGCTACGTGGCCCAGGGCGGTGACTGGGGATCGGCGGTCACCACCCAGATCGGCGTGCAGAACCTCGGGCGCTGCCGGGCGATCCACACCAACATGCCGGTGGCCGGGCCGACCAAGGAGTCGATGGACAACCTGACGGCCTCCGAACAGGCCGCGCTGGAGTCGATGAGTTACTACGACCAGTGGGACTCGGGCTACTCCAAACAGCAGTCGAGTCGGCCCCAG
Source organism: Acidimicrobiia bacterium (assembly GCA_022824605.1). Classification (GTDB taxonomy): domain Bacteria; phylum Actinomycetota; class Acidimicrobiia; order Acidimicrobiales; family Aldehydirespiratoraceae; genus Aldehydirespirator. The sequence continues at coordinate 11,073 of JAJDZO010000036.1, read as the reverse complement.
ACCATCGGATACAGCCTGGTGGACTCCCCTGCGGGTCTGGCCGGCTGGATCCTGGAGAAGTTCTGGTCGTGGAGCGACCGCAGCGGCCACCCCGAGGACTACTTCAGCCGCGACGCGCTGCTCGACAACGTGTCGCTGTACTGGTTCACCTCGACGGGAGCGTCGTCGGCCCGGCTGTACTGGGAGAGCTTCGGCAATTTCGCCGCCGGCGAGGTGCAGATCCCCACCGCCTGCAGCGTCTTCCCCAACGAGATACTGCGGGCCAGCCGGCGCTGGGCCTCCAAGCGCTATCCCGACATCCGCTACTGGAACGAGCCCGCGGCGGGCGGCCACTTCGCCGCGTTCGAGCAGCCCGAGCTGTTCGTGGCCGAGATGCGGGCCGCCTTCAAGTTCCTGGACTAGCGCGCCCGGGCTGCGTACCTACAGCGCCTTGCGGTCCGTCCAGATTCTGCTTGACAGACTTATTTTCGTTCTCTAAACAAGCACTTGTCGGAGGCGCGCTGTCGGAGGCGTGAAGTGTTACCACGGGTCGAGGCCAGCAATTTCCGTTGGCTCGGCCTTGACGTGGCCACGCGACTCAACGCCGCCATCGGCGCCGACCTAGTCCTGCTCGGTGTGAGCGTCCTCGTGCTGAGCCAAGAGCTGGGGGTTGCCTGATGGGCGCCCCGCCACAGCAGACGAAGCGGACTGCGGCCGATGCCGCAAGGTCGCTTCACCACCACCACCACCACACACGATCCCATTTGGGGAGGGAACCAGGAGGTCAAAAGACCATGTCAAGACTCATGCGACTGCTTGCGGGGCTGCTCGCGTTCGGGCTGCTCGCCGCGAGCTGCGGCGACGACGGTGACGACGCGCAACCTGCGCCGGCCGAACCCGAGCCGGCCGAGGCCGCGCCGGCTGAACCAGAGCCCGAGCCCACCGCGGCTCCTGAGCCGGAGGTCGAGGAGGTGACGATCTCTATCGAGAGCTGGCGCTCGGACGATCAGGCGATCTGGGATGAACAGATCATCCCGGCGTTCGAGGCCGAGTTTCCCAACATCAACGTGGTGTTCGCCCCCACCACGCCCTTGGAGTACCCGCCGGCGTTGCGGACGCGCTTGGAGGGCGGCGTAGCCGGCGACCTGATCACGTGCTTCCCGTTCGACCGCTCGCGGGAACTCTACGAGGACGGCCACCTAGCGCCGTTGAACGACCTGGACGGGATCGACAGCTTCCCGGCCTCGGCGCAGAACGCCTGGCTCTCCGCGGACGGGACGACTCCGTACTGTGTGCCGGTCGCCTCGATCATCCAGGGCTTCTACTACAACGCGGAGGCCTTCGACGAGCTTGGATTGAGCGTGCCCGAGACCGAGAGCGAGTTCTTCGACGTGCTTCAGGCGATCCTCGACGACGGCACCTACACGCCCATCGGGATCGGGCTCTCCGAGTGGGAGGCCGAGCACATCCTGTTCCAGAACATCGGTGCGAACTACTGGAGAGGCGAGGAGGGGCGCCTGGCGCTGATCGCCGGCGAGGACAAGGTCACCGATCCGGAGTACGTCGACACGCTCCGCACCATGGCTCGCCTCGGGCCATACATGCATCCCGGCGCCTCCGGCATTCCCTACCCGGACGGCAAGATCCTGTTCGAGACCGGTCAGGCCGCGATCTATCCGGGTGGATCATGGGAGATCTCCGGGTTCGACGAGAACGCCGACTTCGAGTACAGCGCCTTCCGGACACCTCATCCCGACGGTCAGGACTGCTACATCGTCGACCACATCGACCTGGCCATCGGCCTGAATCCTGCTTCGCCCAACGCCGACGCGGCTCGCACGTTCCTGACGTGGGTGGCGTCTCCCGCCTTCGCCAGCATCTACACCGGTGCTCTGTCGGGCTTCTTCAGCCTGCAGGACACCCCGGTCGAATACGGCCATCCCGTTGCTCAGGAGTTCGTGTCGTGGCGGGAGGGCTGCGAATCGGCCAACCGCACCGGCTATGAGGCCCTGGATTCGGGTGATCCCGAATTCCCGATCGAGCTGAGGGAAGTAAGCAATGCTGTCGTTCTCGGTGACATGACTCCCGAAGACGGAGCGCAGCGGCTCCAAGACGGCCTGGACTCTTGGTACACACCAGCAGGCTGAACGTAGACTGCGAGCCGATGACACGGCTCGCACGCGGCGAACCCGTTCCGGGCGGGGGGCCTGCTGAACCGCAGGCCCCCCGCCCGGCTTCTGCCGTCCGCCGCCGGCGCCGGTGGGGACCGATTGTGGTGTTCCTCGCCCCGGCGACCGTCATCTACTCGGTCTTCATGGTGTATCCGCTGCTGGATTCTCTGCGACGGAGTTTCTTCGACGATGACGGCAACTTCGCGGGACTCGACAACTACAACACCCTGTTCGGCAACCCGACATTCGCGGACCGGTTCTGGGACGCGCTGGGCCACAACTTCCAGTTCTTCGCGTTCCACATGGTGCTGCAGAACCCGATCGGTCTGCTGCTCGCAGTGCTGCTGACAGTTCAGAGTGTCCGGGGTCTCAACATCTACCGGACCATTGTATTCCTGCCCACGACGTTGTCGGTGGTCATCGTCGGTTTCGTCTGGAGACTCATCCTGAGTCCGATATGGGGAGTCACCGAGACTCTGGGCATAGACACGCCGTTGCTGGGCGAATCCCGCACTGTATTGCCGACGCTGTCGCTGATATCGGTGTGGCAATGGGTGGGAATACCCATGATCTTCTTCTACGCCGTGCTCATCGCCATACCGAAGGATCTCATCGAAGCCTCCCGAGTTGACGGAGCAGGATCGTGGCAGGTCTTCCGGGACATAACCTTCCCGCTGATACTGCCGATGCTGGGGATAATCTCGATCCTCACCTACATCGGGAACTTCAACGCCTTCGACTTGATCTACCAGGTCAAGGGCGTAGTCGCGGGGCCGGACTTCGCCTCGGACATCATGGGCACGTTCTTCTACCGGACCTTCTTCGGCGCTTCGGGAACGACGGGCAGTCCGGCTATGGGAGCCACCGTCGCGTCCGTGATGTTCCTCATCATCCTGGTAGGTGTACTGATCTACATGTTCGGTTGGCAGCGACGCGTCACCACCTACGAACTGTGAGATCAAGCGATGAACACCGCGACTAGCGCTCCCGCTCCGCCGAACAGGATCAGTCCCACCAAGCGGCGCATCCACTTTGGACGGTGGGGCGTCCATGCCGTGCTTCTGTCGTACTCGATGCTCGCGCTAGGCCCGACATTGCTGATCATCATGAATTCGCTGAAGTCCCGGCGGGCCATCTTCGACGATGCCTTCTCACTGCCGACTGCGGACACTTTCGACCTGGTCGGCTACGACACCGTATTGAACGGCTCGAGTTTCGATGTCTACTTCCGCAACAGCTTCATAGTGACGGTCGCTTCGGTCCTGCTGGTGGTGTTCTTTTCCGCCATGGCCGCATTCGCCCTGGCCGAGTACGACTTCAAGGGCAACACGCTGCTGGCCCTCTACCTGGCCATCGGCATCATGATCCCGATCCGGCTCGGCACTGTCAGCATTCTCAAGCTGATGGTGAGCCTCAGTCTCATCAACACGCTGTGGGCGCTCATCCTGGTGTACACCGCCATGGGGCTGCCGTTGGGCGTGTTCCTGATGACCCAGTTCATGCGGCAAGTGCCCAGAGAGCTCAAGTCAGCGGCCCGTGTCGATGGCGCCAACGAGTACCGGGTCTTCGGGCTGGTCCTTCCCCTCGTCAGGCCGGGCATGGCGGCGGTGGCTGTCTTCACGATGCTGCCGGTCTGGAACGATTTGTGGTTCCCATTGATCCTGGCGCCCGCCGAAAATACCAGGACGGTCACTCTGGGCGCTTCGGCCTTCCTCGGTCAGTTCGAGCGGAACTGGAATGCTCTGCTGGCCGCTCTGACCCTTGCGATGGTGCCGATCATCCTGCTCTACGTGATCTTCTCTCGTCAGTTTCTCAGGGGACTCACCGAGGGTGCGATCAAGTGACTGTTCGACTCATCTGGTTCGTCGGATCGTCGGGGATGCACCGATGAGCGAGTTGCGACTGTCGGGGATCTCGAAGGTCTACCCCAACGGACTGCGTGCGGTCAGCGATGTGGACATGGACATCGCCGATGGCGAACTCCTTGTGCTCGTCGGCCCGTCAGGCTGTGGAAAATCCACGCTGCTGAGGATGATCGCGGGTCTCGAAGACATCACCGAGGGTGTCATCGAGATCGATGGCCGGGTGGTCAACGCCGAGAGCCCGCGCGAGCGCGACATCGCCATGGTGTTCCAGAACTACGCCCTGTACCCGCACATGACCGTGCGAAAGAACATCGGGTACTCCCTGCGGTTGGGAAGGGTCCCCAAGAACGAGGCGACCCAGCGGATCGAGGACACCGCCGCGATGCTGGAGTTGAGCGACCTGCTCGACCGCAAGCCACCGGCGTTGTCGGGCGGCCAGCGCCAGCGAGTGGCCATGGGACGCGCCATCGTCCGCAGTCCGGCCGCGTTCTTGATGGACGAGCCGCTGTCGAACCTCGACGCCCGACTACGGGTTCAGATGCGGGCCGAGATCATCAGGCTGCAACGCAATCTCGGCACCACGACCGTGTACGTGACCCACGACCAGGTGGAGGCCATGACCATGGGCTCACGGGTCGCGGTGCTGCGCGACGGCCTGCTCCAGCAGGTGGACAGCCCCCAGGTGCTCTACGACCATCCCGACAACCTGTTCGTGGCGGCCTTCATCGGGTCGCCCTCGATGAACCTCTACCAGGGCCACATTGAGAGCACTTCCACCGCTGCCCGCGTCGTCTTCGGCGCACACTCGTTCCCGTTGCCGGACCAGTGGACGCAACGTGACGGCTCCGGTGGCGACGACGGGCAGGAGGTGATCGTGGGGATTCGGCCCGAGTGGTTGGTCGAGCAGACTCGGGACAACACCGACCTGCCCTCGCTTCGGGTGCGGGTGGAGCTGGTCGAATCGCTCGGATCGGAGCTCGTCGCCCACACCACCATCGATGCGGTCAGCGTTGAGAGCGACACGCCCGAACTGGCGGAGGGACATGTGGCTGACTCCGGTGGTGGCGCTGCGTGCCTGGCCCGCCTGTCACCAAGGAGCCGGGTGGCCGTCGGCGAGACGATCGAGCTCGCCATCGACCATCCGAGCGTGCACCTGTTCGACGCCGAGACTGAACGGTCCCTTCGCCCGGGCCGCGACCGGTGAGCCAGGCGACAGAGGGCGACGGCGTCGTCATCGGAGCAGCCGCCCAGACCCGCCGGGGCCGGTCAGCGTGACCGCGGTCAGCATCGTCGGAGGACGGTGCCTCACCGCATCCGGACTCGAAGCACTCACCCTCACCTTCGAGGGCGACACCATCACCTCGCTGAGCCCCGATGACCCGGCCGGGTCCACACCGCCGAGCGATCCGGGCGGCGCCGCGGTGATCGACGCGTCGGGTCTCGTGGTCTCTCCCGGGTTGATCGACCTCCAGATCAACGGCGGATACGGCCACGATCTCCAGGACGACCCGGGGGCCGTGTGGGATCTGGGTCGGGAACTGCCCCGCAGCGGGGTGACGGCCTTCCTCCCGACCATCATCTCCGGGCCTGCGAGTCGCGCCCGCTCGATGCTGGCTGCTCTGAAGGCCCGCCCGGCCGAATACTGCGGCGCCGAGCCTCTGGGCGCCCACTTCGAGGGCCCGATGATCAACCCGCGACACTCCGGTGTCCACCAACATGAGCACCTGACCGGTGCCCGCGGCGACGTGATCGACGGCTGGCACCGCCGCGCCGGCGTCGCCCTGGTGACGATCGCACCCGAACTGGACAACGCCCACGACGTCATAGGCGAGCTCACCCGCAGGGGCATCGTGGTGGCCGCCGGCCATTCGGCTGCCACCGCCGCGCAGACGCGGGCGGCCATCGCCGCCGGTGTGAGCACGGTCACCCATCTCTTCAACACGATGGCCCCTCTCGGGCACCGCAGTCCCAATCTGGTCGGCGTCGCCCTGACGGATCCGCGCCTCACCGTCACCATGATCGTCGACGGCGTGCACATCGATCCGGTCGTGGTGGCTGCGGCCTGGAAGGCCAAGGGGCCCGCGGGCCTGGCCCTGGTCACCGATGCGGTGGCGGCCATGGGCCGGCGGCCCGGTCCGTACCGGATGTCGGGCACGCCCACCGTCTTCGATGGAGTGAGCATCCGGACCGCCGATGGTGTCCTGGCCGGCAGCGCAGTGACCATGAATCAAGCCGCGGCCAACCTCGCCGAGTACACCGGCTGTGGACGCCACGAAGCTCTAGCCGCCGCGACATCGGTTCCGGCGGGCATCATCGGCGAGGACCGGCGCGGCCGGCTGGCCCCGGGCGCGGTCGCCGACCTTGTTCTCCTCGATGACGACTACCGGGTGCAGGCAACGGTGTGCGCCGGCCGAGTGGCCCACGTCGACGCTGCGGCCCGGCACCGTTTGCCGCCATGGCTGAGTGTTTGAGTGCGCCGTTGAAGAGGGCGCACTCTGGGAACCCTGGCGGCCGGCTGTGCGTCTGTAGGGTCAGAGGCTCACGAACTCCTCTGCCGAAGGAGGCGATGATGTTGCGACTGCGGATTGCTGGTGTGTTGGTGATCTTGGCGCTGCTGGCCGCGGGCTGTGGCGACGACGGAGGCGAGGCCGCCCCCGCGGACGATCCCCAGGAACAGGCGGAGGCGTCCGCCCCGCAAGACGGTGAACCCGACAACTCGTCGGCGGCGGACGGCACGGAGGCGAGTTCCATCTCTGCGGAATCCGACGGCGAAGCGGCCGTTGTAGCAGACAACCCCGCAGACGCCGCACCGGTCGGCGCCGATGCTCTGCTGGCCTCGGCTGCGGTCGCGCTCGACGGGCGTTCGGTCCGTGGCGAGGTGACCCTGGAAGTCGAGCCGGGGTTCGAATTGTCGTCGAGCTTTGCGTCCGATGCCGACGGCGATCTCTCGGTGTCGATCGAACTGCCACCCGGGACCGACCCGGAATTCCCGGACGGCGCCGATGCTGAGACCCGGCATATGGGGGGTGCGATCTACGTGCGGCCTGTCGTCTCAGCGGAGACCTTGGCGGAACTCGGCGTCGAAGAGGCCTGGTATGTGGCCGAGCCTGTCGTTGGCGGTGATCCGATGAGCGGTGCCATCGGATCGGCGGGCGGGCTGCTGTGCTTGCTGCCTCAGATGCTCGGCGCCGTCGAAGACTGCGGTCTGTTGAGCGGGATGAGTGCCTATCTGGAGGCTGCTGACGAAGCTGAGATCGTCGGACGAGAGGATGTGCGGGGTATCGAGACCACGAGAGTGCGCTTCCTGATTTCGTTGCTCGACTTGGCTGGAGATGTCCTGGGCCTGGGTGAGGGCGACGGTGACGGGGCCTCCGATACCGGAGTGTTCGACGACGCTGCCTCGGACCCGTTCGCAGAAGGGCTGGGTCTGATCTTGGGGTTCCTCGACTCAGATTTTGAGGTGGAGGCGTGGGTCGACGATGAGAGCCTGCTCCGACGCTTGGCGCTCGACCTCAATTCGATGTTCGCGGGCCTCGCCGGTCCCGAGGCTGACGACGCCATGCCGCCGAGCCCCTTCACCGTCGAGTTCTACGACTTCGATGCAGACATCAGCGTGGACGCCCCGCCACCCGATGCGATTCTGGATGTCGGCCTGATCGTCGGAGACGACGACTACGCCTATGGGGAGACGTACGAGTCTTACGAAGACGACGGCTACGACGACGATTACGACGACGACCGCTACGACGACGATTACGAAGACGACGCCTACGACGACGACGGCTACGACGACGATCACGACGACGGCTGATCGGCTGTGGGCTCCATCCCCGGCGAGGGTCGGCCGCTGCTGTAGGTCAGCTCAGGCTCGGTAGGGCTGGGGGCGTTCGTCGGCGGTCCGGCCGGCAAGAGCCGTGATGGAATCTGGAGGCTCCGCTCCGCTGGTGAGGTCGGCTGAGGTGATCGCAGAGTCGAAGCGGGTGGTGATCGGCACGACACCGGCCCACCACGGACCGGCGATGTCTTCGGGCTCGTCGATCGGATCGCCGGTTCGCACCTTGGCCGACGCCTCCGCCAGCGGCATCTCCAGCACCAGCGTCTTGCGCAGATCCGACTGCGATGGAGGCCGCACCGAGTCCCAGTTGGCCACCACATGATCGGTCACCAGCTTGAGAGCCCGGCGCTTGCCCGCCTCGTCGTCGATGCGGGTGGCCCGGCCCCGCACCACCACCGACCGGTAGTTCATCGAGTTGTGGAACGGTGTGCGGGCCATCACCAGCCCGTCGAGGTGGGTGACGGTGACGCACACCTCGTGGCCGTCGCCGGTGCCGAGGAGGTGGTTGGCGGCCGCACCGTGCAGGTAGAGCCGCTCGCCGTCGTGGCCGTAAGCCATGGGCAGCACCAGCGGTCCGTCGGGTGTGGTGACCCCCACATGGGCGATCATCCCGGCGTGGAGGATCGCCAGGATGTCTTCGCGCCCGTAGCGAGCCCGCGGCACCCCCCGCCGCACCCTGGTCCGAGCCGACGGCGCGCCCCCGTCATCGTTCGAGTTGAGCGACACGCTGAAAGGATACGAGCCTCGCGCCGCCGCCTACTGTCGCCGCCGAGCGAGCCGGCTGCGGATGTGGTGGGTGTATATGTGGGCGGCTGTCGCTGCGGGGCTGCTGCGCCAGCAGCGGAGCGGATCGAAGCCGTCGTGGACGAGGCACATGTTGCACGACACGCACTCGACCATCCCGCTTCGCCCGGCGGCCAGCTTGTTGGCGAGGTCGGGCTCACGGATGAACGGGCGCGACATGGCGAGAAAGTCGGCATCGCCTGACCGCAGCAGGTCCGACATCGTTTCGGTGGTGCGGATCCCGCCGACGAGGATCACCGGGATGTCCACGGCCTCCTTGACGGCGCGGGCGAAGTGCCGGTAGTAGGCCTCGGGTCCCTGCGGCTTCACCAGTCGCTGCACGAGCGCGTTGCGGGCCGCCTGCGCAGGCCCGACCGCCACATAAGTGCGGATGTTCTCGAGATAGCTCTTCATGATCCCATAGGACACTTCCACCGCGTCGAGCCCCCGCTCGGCCAGCAGGCGCACCCGCTCCACGCTCTCGGGGATCTCGAGGCCGCCGGAAATGGAGTCGCCGATCCCGATGCGGGCCGTCACGCAGTAGTCGTCGCCCACCGCGCTGCGCACCGCGTCGTACACCGCCAGCACGAAGCGGCCTCGGCGTTCGGCGTCGCCGCCCCATTCGTCGGTGCGGGTGTTGGTGATCGGCGAGGAGAACTCCGAGATCAGGTAGCCGTTTCCCCCGTGGATGTGGACACCGTCGAACCCGGCTTGCTTCGCCCGTCGGGCTGCCTGGCCGAACGCGGCGATCACGTCGGCGATGTCATCGGGCGTGGCCTCGCGCGGCCGCAACCCGTACATCTCGTTGGCGGTCGGCGACGGAGCGATCGGTCCGACCTCTGCCAGCATGGTCTGGCTGCCGGCGTGTCCGATCTCGGCGAAGATCCGGCCGTCGGCGGCATGCACCGCGTCGGTCACCTGAACCAGCGAATCCACGAGACGGTCGTCGTAGAGGCCGGGCTGGTTGGCGCTGGCCTGGCCCTGCGGCTCCACGTAGATGTGCCCGGTGAGCAGCAGCCCTGCTCCTCCCGCGGCCAGAGTGCCGTAGAGATTGGCCAACTCTGGTGTGCCGGCACCGTCAGGCGTGGCCATCGTCTCCGACGTCGAAGCTCGAACCAGCCGGTTGCGCAACGTAAGCGAACCGATCCTGCCCGGCTCAAGATAGGCAGCGACCGGCGACCGAACAGTCATAGTTGCGGGCAGGTCACGCCGCAACGCGTCGCGACCCTCGCCGCACGCGAGTCCGGGCCGAAGGTGCGCCGTCAAGGTCGTTCGAGCCATGTGTGGCCATCCCCGAAGACTAGGAGGGCGTGCAGATAGGTGCAGGTTTGTCGCGTCGGGGCGGAGTGCTGATGCTCCCTACGGTCGGCGCCGGGACCGGATAGCGGCCGCGGTCGGCAATCTCGCCGTCGTCGCGACAAGGAACACGAAGGACTTTGAGGGCCTCGACATCGAAGTCATAGATCCCTGGCACTAGTGGACTGAACATCGTTGGTTCGTTTGCCAACGGACCTCATGTACCGGTCACTGAACCGGGTGAGCACATACGCGAGAAGACCGTTAGGACGTCGTCGAGCACGAACTCTTCATGCACGATTTGACGACGTAGGTCGAAGGCTGCCTCAAGAGGCGGATCCCAGGATGTGGGGCCGCATTGCTTCGTGTCCAACTCGAGACGTACGCCACCTGCCCCGGCCTTGCGGACGGCGTGACAGTAGTCGTCCACGTCCATCATCCAGGGCTCGCATCCCAGCGAGTGCATTCGGCGGCAGATGGCAAGCCCGGCGGCGTCGAAATCGCCGTGGTACCACAGGCGGGCCCCGGACTCCCGTAGTTGCAGCACCAGGGTCGTCACTGCGGTTGTGGGATTTCCGTTGGTGGCCACCACGCAGCAACCCAGTCTGCGCTCAGCTGCTGCCTCCACGAGACGTGGGTTCTCGACCATGAGGACGGGAGTGCCGGCAGGCACCTTCAACGGGTGCCGGAGCATGGCGAGGAGGCTGACATGAAGGGGCAGTCCGTCACCGGTAGCGGCTTGGATGGCGAGGTCGACCGGGGAACTCCCCGTCACCGGGACAGCCCACGTCAGTGCGGGTGCGGACACCCGGTCGGGTTGGATACCCGAGGCCTCCCACAGTTCGCGGTCTCGGAGCGGCTCACCGACACGGCAGCGAAGAGCCCGCGTGACGAAGGACGCCAGTCTCGTGCCCTGGTCGAGTGCGTGCGACGAGCCGAAGAGCGCGGCGGCCAACTCAGATCGGCTGGCGACGGCCGGTGTCATCTGATCGAGCCGATCGAGTAGTCGCCGCACATCATGCACCGCGGCCTTGACGTCACCAACGTCAACGCCGCCGTGCAGACCTGCGCGGATAACTGCTTCGGCCCATTCTCGGGCCCAGGGCTCCGGCCACGGTTCCACTGCAGCGCGTAGCGCGGCGCG